>JAVVHK010000171.1:0-3609 GCA_032249525.1 Bacteroidota bacterium
CACGTAAAAAAGTACAGTGTCTCTTACGGGGTCAATACAGGCAAGCTTATGATTGCGTGCGGGATAAGCGTAGTTGCCGCAGGTCACCCAGACGCGCCCCTGCGCATACAGGAGGCTCTCCATGTAGTTTTCTACGAGGATAGGAGGAGAGAGAAGGGTAAGGGTGGCGGGGTTGAGGCGATAGATTTTCGCATCTAAGAGGGAATTGACATAAGCTTTATCGGGGGAAAGGCGGAGGAATTCGCGGGGACTGCTCCCTAAGGGGAAGGAGAGGGAACCGATTTGCTGGAAGGAGGGTAGCAAGATTTTTCGCAGGAGGCGATCGCCATTCAGGACGATCCAAAGGGTGTCTTGCTCGCGCACCCAGAAGTTAGCCACGTCGCCGAGGCGCTCACCATTGACGGCTTGGAATAGGTCTGATCGGTATTCAGGCTCTATCTGGTCTATGCTGGCATTGCTGAGGGTCCATTGGCCTTCATTGAGAACAAAAAGACCTTGGTAGGCAGGAAGGGACTGGGAGGTTTTTGACTCTACTTTTTTGCAGTGCGTAGCTAAGAGCCCTAAGAGAGAAAGCGCAAGTCCCAAAGAAGTTGAGCGGCGAGTCATTTAGGAGCTTTGGGTGGAGAGGGTTTCTCTGGCTAAGAAGGGGATAAGCTTGTAATACAGGCCCCAGAAAAGGCTTGTGTAAAATACCGCGCCCAGAAGTTGATAATGAAAAAAGGGGATAGCGGCGGTATAACAGGCGAGGAGACCGGCTAAGCTAAGCCCGTACCAGCCTTGGAGCCACACACCGAAGTTAGTTACTATGAAAAACAGCCCAGCCTGGGTAAGAGCGGCCGCTATGGCTTGTCCGAAACGTTCCATCCGAAAGACATAACGTCCTAAGAAAACCCCCGCAACAAGACTTCCCCACGTAAAGGGCCATAAGCTGTGCCAGCCCAGTAGGATATCGGTGAAGCCCATTACAAGAAGTACAGCGCCCAAGCCCAGCCATATGCGAGAGCTCCAGGCTCCCCCATACAACGCAAGCGCCTCCAGCGGGGTAAAGTTGGGCGGATGAGGAAGCAGCCGCCCCCCAACCCCCACCCCCATCAAGAAAAGCCAGCCCACCAGCTCCCACCACCGCCTTCGCATAGCACAAAGGTAGCGTATCTTTCCCTACCCTACTTTTGTAGCAAAGTAACCAAAATATGCGATGGATGTGGTGGGGGGTGGGGGCTATTCTGCTGGCGCAAATGCCAGAAAGGCATTGTAGCACTCGGATTAGCGGAGAGAAAACGGCCCAGCACCGCATTATGGTCACAGGTAAAACCTTTTCGCCCGTCGTAATTGCAGACTCTTCGCAGGTCATAGACTTAGAGATTCCTACTTGTGCAGATACGATAGAGCTGCGGGTCTGGTTGGGGCAGAAGCTATTCCTAGACACGGTGATAGTGCTTTATGAGGGGCAGCGGGATAGTCTTTTCTTAGGGGAGATGGGGCTGGAGATTCGGAGTGATTTTTTGCGGGGGGTAGGTCGGGTAGTTTGGAGGCCTGTGGTGATTGTGGGGAAGGCCGGACACACGCAGGAGCTGAGAGCTTCGGAGCTGGCGGTGCGGGCGGAGGGGCTCTTAGCTCAGCAGTTACAGCAGGTGCCTGGGGTATATCTTTTTGGAGCGGGTCCTCTGGTCCAAAAGCCCCTTTTAGAGGGGCTGGGAGGGACGCGGATCACCTACCTCCAAGAGGGGGTTCCTCTCGCCTCCCAGCAGTGGGGGGAAGAGCATGCCCCCGAGATAGACCCCCACTCCGCCGAAAAACTCTATGTGGAGCTTGGCTCTCGTCCCGTGCTCTTTGGCACCGAAGCGGTGGGCGGCGTGATCGGCACCGAAACCCCCCTCGCCTACGAAAAACCCCTAACCGGACGCCTCTCCCTCACCGGCCTCACCAATGGCCGGGGTGCCATCCTCAGCACCACCTTCGGCGGTCAATACCGCACCTACCAATACCGCTTCCACACGACTCTTAGCCGCTTAGGAACCCTCCAAGCCCCTCACTACTTTCTCAGCGGCACCGCCTCCAGCCAAGCCAACTTCTCCCTCCACCTGTATAAAACCTGGCAAAAACTATCCCTCTTTGCGCATTATAGCCAGTATAATGCCCACTTTGGAATATTTCAGGGCAGCCATGTGGGGAATCTTTCAGACCTCCAAAGGGCTTTGAATGCCCCCACCCCCCTCGTCACCAGCACCTTCACCTACCAGATACAGCCCCCCTATCAGAGTACAACTCACGAACTGACCCTCCTCCGAGTACGGTACTTTATCTCCGATCAAATACTCTGGACTGGGACCTACGCTCGGCAGTACAATCGGCGTTCGGAGTGGGATGCCGTTGGTCTCTACGCCCAGGCTGGCCGACCTGCCATAGACCTCCAGCTTACCCGGCATAGCCTCCTTCAGGAGCTTCTCCTGATCCCTTACGGATTTCGGCTTGGACTAAACTTCCATTACGAGCGCAACTACACGCAGTATGCTTACTTTATCCCACGTTATGAGAAGTACCAGCCGGCACTTTATGCGCTTTGGGGTCGGGGGCGGTGGGAGGTGGGGGTTCGGGTGGAGCCTTTGTACTGGGTGGCCTACCAGGTGCCGGCCCGGGAAGGACGAATTCTAACGGGAAGCTATTTTTCTCACCTAGGGCGATGGTGGCCTGCCTGGGGGGCAGAGTTGCAGCGCCAGTGGCAGATCATCTCCTCCTCTGAAGCAGAGACTTTGCGTTCTGCGCATGTCTTTATGTTTCGGCTGGCCTATTTACAGCGTCCACCTAATGCCGCAGAGCTATATGCCTACGGCTATCATCAGGGACGAGCGGCCTTTGAGATTGGACAGCCGACCTTTCGTACGGAAAATATAGCACACCTCCACATAGATTGGCTCCACCGCAAAACCTATCTCTGCGTGAGTGCTTATGCCAGTCCTACCTTCATTTATGCGCGGGTGGATTCGCCTGTGGTGTGGATCCGAGGAGCCGCTTTGACGTATGCGTATCAACAGGGGCCGGCTGTGCTTTGGAGTCTGACGGGCCGGCAGGAGCAGGAGCTAAGTCGTTTCTTGAGTTTTACCCTGCAAGGGGGCGCGCTGTGGGCGGCTTATTTTCGGGCAGGAGGTTGGCGGCCTCTGCCGCTCCTACCTGCCCCTTATTTAGAACCTTCAGCGACGATAACCTACAAGGGCTGGCGCATAAAGACGGCTTTCCGTTTAGTAGCCCGTCAGCGACGTTATGACCCTGAAGCCGACCTTGCCCCACCCCCTCCAGGCTACGGCCTCCTTTCAGGAGAAATCCATTACAGGCTCCCTACCGCCCACAGCCAATGGAGTCTCTCCCTCAGCGGAGATAACCTCCTCAATCAGCCTTACCGACCCTATCCCGACCTTATGCGCTACTTCGCTAACCAAATGGGACGACAGGTGCGTCTGGGGATAAGAGGGGAATTCTAAAAACAAGAAAGGGGGAAGAGCTCTGCCTGAGCGTAACGACCTCAATCCTTTATGAGAGGCCCGAAGGGCTGTGAGGGGGGCTTTCTTGGGAAGGTATCGGTAGTATTTTGTGGGGCCGCCGCCCCCCCCAAGG
>JAVVHK010000172.1:0-3559 GCA_032249525.1 Bacteroidota bacterium
TCCCACACCCCGGACATTCCAAATCCAAAAATCGCTTGGAGGGGCAAAGGGTCGGCCCATCGTCAAAAAAATCCGCCGGAAGGATGCGCAGTAAAAGCGGAAACAAGACCAGAGAAATGGCCACGCCCACTTTTATCCACCCCCGGATACCTATTTTTTTGCACTCTTCGGGTCGAGGGAGCGAGATGAGCGGCCTCATAAGCTTCATAAAGACAAAGAAAGTGGGCTCCCAGGAATACCGGGAGCCCACAAAACGTCGGCAAGTAGGCTTACTTGGATCCTACAACAACAATAGCATAAATGATACCAGGGATGGTACACAGAGCCGTGAGTAGTATGGCTATGAGCACCTTATCCGGATCCCAGTTAGTGGCGATACCGACGGCGAGCGGCGGAGTCAAGATAGCGAGCACAATCAGTGAGAAAGGTGCCCACCCCACCTTCCCTAAGCCGCCGAAGAAGTTTTTCAGCCGAGCCCAAAAGGAAGCCTTTTCAGCCTTTTGCTGCTTTGCCTCTTTCAAGGCCGCCTTAGTTTCTTGCTGACTGACGACGGCCGTGGTCGTTCCTGTGCTTACAACGGCTTCTACTGGCTTTGCCAGGAGCCATCCTAGCCCGAGGCTAGTTCCGAGGATAAATGCGACGTACCGCATACCGCCCCAAAGGTACGGGTTTTTTCATATTGTCAAGTCCCCCCTCTGCCCTTCTTGTCATAGTTTTGCGCCCGTGTGGAAATTCTGGGGAATTGTGGGGCTTGTGCTGGCTCAGGATACGCTGCCCCGGGCGTGGAAGTACGAGGGACTTTTGAGCCTGCAGGCCAGTCAGACGGCCCTCTCCAACTGGCGGGCCGGCGGCCAGAACCAGATCGGCGGCGCTATTCAGGGAAACGCCGCGCTGACGTATACCCGCCAGCGCACCAAACTCAAAGCCACCCTTTCTACCCAGTACGGCCTCCTGCGGGTGGTGCCCCAGCGCACCTTCCGAAAAACGCAGGACCTCTTGCTGCTCATTCTCAAGTATCGGCGCTCGCTTCATGACAAAGACCGCTGGGCGCTGGTGGGCCTTTTAGATGGGCGCACGCAATGGGCGCCTTCTTATAAGTACATAGGCGACTCAGTCGTTAGGCCTGCGGAGTCGGCTTTCTTGGCGCCCTTATATGTGCAGTTTTCTGGGGGACTCAGCTATAAGCCTCTTTCGGGCTGGCAAATGAGCTTCTTTCCTGCCTCGGGCCGGGTGACCTATGTGCGCCTTAGCTACTTAGCGGAGGCGGGGGCTTTTGGCCTTAGGCCCGCTCTCCGAGATGAGAATGGGCAGATTCTCGGCCCCGCCCGAAAAACCCTGTGGGAAGTCGGCGCCCGCTTCACTTCCAATCTAGAACTGACCCTCTTCAAAACGCTGACTGTCAAGCACTTCCTGGATGTCTTTGGTAGCTATTCGCACAACCCCTGGGGACCTGTGGTGTTTTCGCAGTTTCAAGCCGCCTATAAGCTCAAAAGCTGGTTAGCCCTCACGTTTTCCCAGCAGCTCATTTATGATCCTCGGATTGCATCGGGGCCTGAGGCCCTTCAACTGCTCACTACTTGGGGATTGGGCCTTACCTACCAGACGCCCTGAGGTCAAGCCACCTGCATCGTGCGGAGTTTCTTTCGTCTCTCCAAGGCCATCTCAATGTCCTTGAGCCGCCCTTTCGGAATCGCATCAATGAGCTTTTGCGTGTATTCGTGTTTCGGACTGCGGTAGATATCCTCCGCATAGCCGCTTTCTACCACCTGTCCCTGATGCATCACTAAGAGGCGATCACTCATAAACTTTACCACTGATAGGTCGTGTGAAATGAAGATATACGAGAGGCCGTACTTTTCTTGCAGGTCTAAGAGGAGGTTGAGCACTTGGGCCTGGACGGAGACGTCAAGGGCGGAAACGGATTCATCGCAGATGATGAACTTGGGTTCTACAGCGAGGGCGCGGGCGATGGCAATGCGCTGGCGCTGACCACCCGAAAACTCATGGGGGTAGCGATAAAAGTGGTCTGCCTCCAATCCCACCTGTTCCAGTAAGGCGATGGCTCGTTCTTGGGCTTCCTTGGGGGTGCGGGCCAGCCCGTGAAATAGCATAGGTTCGGTGAGGGCGCTGCCGACGGTGAGGCGAGGGTTGAGGGAGCTGTAAGGGTCTTGGAAGATGATTTGCATGTGTTTGCGTAGGGGGCGCAGGTCTTTTGCGGGGAGCTTCGTGATATCTTGGCCTTGGAATCGCACTTGGCCCGAGGTAGGCTCAATGAGGCGCAGAATAGCCCGGCCGGTGGTGGTTTTACCAGAGCCGGACTCTCCGACTAACCCCACGGTTTCTCCCGGGTACACGGTAAAGCTCACATTGTCTACGGCTTTCACGTAGCCGACTGTGCGCCCGAAAATGCCCTTTTGGATGGGGAAGTAGACGCATAGATTTTGTACTTCCAGGATGGGGGGTTTTTGGGCAAGCTGGGCTTGGCGCTGGCGATAGGCTTCTTCGGAGACGGTTTCGGTGCGGAGGGCGTCTTCTACGGTGAGTTTTTCGGGGTTTTTGAGGAAGTCGCTGAGGGTGGGGAGGCGATGCAGACGCCGGTCCAAGGGTGGCCGACAGGCAATCAGCCCCCGCGTATAAGGATCACGCGGACTGGCAAAGATATCTCGGACAGGGCCTTCTTCTACGATGCGCCCTTTATACATGACGAGGACGCGGTCGCATATTTCGCCGATCACGCCCAGATCATGCGAGATGAAGATCAGGCTCATGCCGTGTTTGGCCTGAAGCTCTTGGAGGAGCTCTAAGATGGTTTTTTGTACGGTGACGTCGAGGGCGGTGGTGGGTTCGTCGGCGATGAGGAGGCGGGGGTTACAGGCGATGGCCATAGCGATCATGACGCGTTGTTTTTGGCCGCCGGAGAGCTGGTGGGGATAGGCGCTGAAGATACGGCTGGGGTTGGGGAGGCGCACTTCCTCAAAGAGGGCGAGGGTGCGATCCCGGGCTTCGGCGAAAGAGACTTTCTGGTGGAGGCGGATGGCTTCTACGACCTGGTCTCCGCAGGTGAAGACGGGATTGAGGCTCGTCATAGGCTCCTGGAAGATCATAGCGATTTCGTTGCCGCGCAGGTGCTGCATGGACTTTTCGGGGAGGGTGAGCAGGTTGACTCGGCCGAGGGAAGGGGAGTCAAACCAGATTTCGCCGCTGCGGATGTGAGCGGGCGGCATTGGCAAAAGGCGCATGATAGCCAGCGAAGTGACGCTTTTTCCAGAGCCGGACTCGCCTACAATACCCAGCGTTTGCCCAGCCGGCAGCTCAAAGGATACCGACTCTACAGCCGATACCCATCCCGCCCGCGTCTGAAACGATACCGATAAGCCCTGAACCCGAAGCATCACCCAAAAGTAACGCATTTATGGAGTATAGCCGAAGGACGTTTTACCTTATCTTTGCCCCATGGCGAAAAAGAAGGGCAATCGTGTCCAGGTCGTCTTGGAATGTACGGAGCATGCAGCTAGTGGCTTGCCTGGCACCTCCCGCTACTATACCTGGAAAAACCGCA
>JAVVHK010000173.1:0-3506 GCA_032249525.1 Bacteroidota bacterium
GCGGATAAATCCCACACGGCGTCTGAATATACTTGCTATGAACTACCCGACTCACCGTAGAAATATCTAACCCCACCGCTCGAGCTACATCTTCTAAGATCATGGGACGCAGGCGCTTTTCGTCGCAGCCACTCAGAAAGAATGCTTTCTGCTGCCGAACGATCTCTTCTACGGTGAGGCGGAGGGTGCGTTCCCGCTGCTGCAAGTGCTCCATAAACTGCTTTGCCGCCTCAACCCGCTTTTTAAGCTCTTCGTAGGTTTCTCGGAGTTCGGGGTCTTTGGTACGGGCCAGTTTTTCAAGGAGCTCTAAATATTGGCGACGGATGCGTAGGCGTCTCGGCCGGTAGTAAAGCACTTCTACTTGGAAGGTGCCGTCCTCATGGAGATGGAGGATGAAGTCTGGGGTGACGGCGGGCGCTACCTCGTCGGAAGCGGCAAGGCCGGGACGAGGATTTAGGCTGGCTAAACGGCGCATTAAGGCCTTCCAGGTGGCCTCCTCCAAGCCCATGCGCCGCCGAATCCGCTCCCATTGCCCTTTTTCTAAGGCTGGGCCATGTTCGGTTACGAGCTTCCAGAGAAGGGGCTTTAGAGGCTCCTCCTGGGGGTCCAGAGCCTCTATCTGGAGACGAAGGGCCTCTAAAAGGTTTCTGGCCCCAATGCCGGGAGGCTCCAGCTTGTGAACCACCTGCTGTAGCAGCCGTTCCCACTCCGAAAGAGGTACCTCTTTCCCCTCCTGATAGGCATACTGCCGAGCCAGCTTCTCCAGAGGTACCGCTAATAACCCCTCCGGCGTAAGATTGTATATTATAAACTCCACCACTTCCCGCTCCCATGGCTGCAACTCAAAGGCCGCAAGCTGCTCTATTAGGGACTCATACAGGCTCTGCGTAGTCCCAAAGTTAAAAGGGCCGTAAAAGTCTTCGGGCTCTTCCAGGGAGATTTTGGGCTCTCGGTAAGAGTCGGCCTCATAACCATTCCAGTCGGAAGACTCATTTTCTTCGGCAGAGGCGGGTGCTTTAGCGGCTGTGAGCATGCGCCCCGGTAGCTCTATTTGGAGGCCCTCTACGCTGGGGTCCGTTACCTCCTCCGCTTCTAAGGCAGGATTTTTTTCTACTTCCTCCTCAATGTGCTGATCGAGTTCCTGAGCGGGTAGCTCCAAAAGGCGCGCTACTTGAATCTGGCGTAGATTCTGCACCTGACGCAAAGTCTGGGTCTGGGAAAGGCTCTGCCGAAGACGGTCCATAATGCTCTAACAAATATAATGCATTTTGGGGATAATACACCTCCCAGAGGAAAAGGCCCTGAGCAGGCGCCTCCCATAGTCCCCACCCCCGATCACCTCTCTCCAAGGCCGCAAGCAGTTTCTCATAAGGCAGGCGCCCCATCGCATACCGCACACTCGCCCCTACTAAAAAACGCACCATCCCATGCAAAAACCGATTAGCCACCACATCAAAAACAAACAGGGTAGCCCCCCCAGCATAAGTCCAGACCGACCATTCGGCCCGGAAGACCTGACAACGGGTATGCTCATAAGTAGAAGCTCCCTTACAAAAAGCCCGGAAATCTTTTTCACCGAGCCAAAGCGCCGCCACCTCTCGAAGGCGCTCCAAGGGTGGCAGCTTTTCCATCTCATACGCATACGGCCGCCAAAAAAGGGGAAGATTTTGCCCTAAAAAGTACCGGTAATGGCGCGCAAGCGCCAAATGCCGGGCATGAAACGAGTCCGCCACCCGAAAAAGAGAAAGGACTTGAATGCTTTTAGGTAGTACGGCATTGAGGCGAGCCAGAAAATGGTTGGGTAAAGGCTTTTCGGTATCCCAGTGGGCGTACTGGCCTGTGGCATGAACGCCTCTATCCGTGCGTCCGGCTCCAGCCACCGTTACGGGATGCGCCAAAAGCCTGGAAAGGGCAGTCTCTAAGGTTTCCGCTACAGTGGGTACTCCTACCTGCCGTTGCCAGCCTCTGTAGGGAGCACCGTCATAGGCTACCTTGATGAGGTACCGCATGAGAGACCGGTATAAGGCCGAAACACGGTGATGCCGATCACTTTTGACCGGCGGTCCAGGTAGGCGCAGAGGTCTTCTCCCCAGACCCACCGACGAGCTGTGAGGGAGGCATGCGCAAAAGTGGCTTTTCCGCTCTCCCAGAAAAATACACCCACATGCGACACATCCAGAAAAGGGTCATCAGGAATAAAAGCTATGATATCCCCATCTCGTAAGAGGGGAAGCCAGTCGTTTAGCTCCTCCTCAGGTATCCAGAAGCGCGGCCGCTCCGAAAGCGCCCGCTCAATAGCCTGAATCCGCTTCCAATCCGTAAAACCCCGATAACGCTCACGATGGCTGGAAATGTAGCGAATGGGACGAGTATCGGGCCTTCCCAGGGGAAGCCAAGTCCCCCACCCATTCGCCTCCCAGCTTACAAACGCATGCGTCAAATAATGATGCCGGTCTTCCCACCGACAGGGCGGATAGCTTTCGTACCGAATCCGCAATAGCGCTTGCACAAACGCCTCTTCAGCTGAAAAGAGCCCCTTTTGATACCACTCACCAGCCACCTTAAGGGCTAAAAGATTTTCCACAGCGGTCATGCAGTCCATCTGCCGAAGGTTAATCAGAAGCTCCTGCGGTCCTAACCCCTGCCCACCGCTCCCATAGGGCCTCCCTATCCAGCCCCGCGCCACCCGCCGAAAACCCTCCACCCACCCCACAACCCCCTGCACCCGAACTAAACTCTCCGCCTCCTGCAAAGAATTCTCCACCACCTTCAGAGGAACCGCATAAGCAGTAAGATTTTTCTCATCAGTAGGAGGCAGAACGGAAACCCCAGCCAGATTTGTAAGGCAGACGAAAGGCCAGAGTAGTCTCATTCCACCCAGTCTGCGATAAAGAGATTGGTTTCTCGGGGTTTTTGGCCAGCGCGGTTGCTGGCCCAAATGAGCTTTCTCCCATCGGGCGAAAACATCGGAAACGCATCAAACTCCGGATCAAATGTGATCTGCCGCAGCCCTGTTCCATCTCGCTCAATAGCGAAGAGGTTAAATACGCGTCCACCCTTATCTAAGCTATGGTGGTTAGAGGAAAAGAGAATGGTTCGGCCATTGGGGTGGAAGTAGGGGGCCCAGTTAGCCCCTGGCAAATGGGTTACTTGGTGCGGCACTAAGGAGTCTATATGCATGACGAATATCTGGAGGTTGGTGGGCTCTACCAGATTCTGGGCGAGGAGGGCCTTATAGCTCTGAATGGCTTCCCCCTGAGGACGGCTGGCCCGCCAGACGATCGTCTTAGAGTCGGGGCCAAAAAAAGCCCCTCCATCGTATCCCAGCTCCCTCGTAAGCTGCCGTAGCGTCTGGGTCTCAAAGTCGTACAGCCACAAATCTAAATCCCCTCCCCGCATGGAAGTAAAAACCAAGTATCGTCCGTCTGGCGAAAGGGTCGCTTCCGCATCATATCCCTGCGCCGGCAAAAACACCACCAAACTATCCGTACGAGGGTCATAAATAT
>JAVVHK010000174.1:0-3502 GCA_032249525.1 Bacteroidota bacterium
ATTCCTTGGGCTGTCCGCCCTCCTACTTGTCTCTGCCGCGGTAGGAGCCCTCTCGCAGGCCGCTAACATCCTGCCCTACTACGAATATGGAAAATACAGCATTCGGGGAGGAAGCGAGCTTGAGCGAGATCGGGAGCGGGACCCGGCCCTTCAAAGTGGCTTAGACAAGGCTTATGCTCAGTCTTACTCTGCCACCAGAGCCGAAATATGGTCTCTCATCATCCCCGATATAGTCGGCGGCACCTCCCAAGAAGACCTCCTCAAACGCCTTGGTCGCTCCTCCGCTCTCTATCAGGCTTTCCAGCAATACGGCATTCAGAATACCTCCTTCCTTAGGGCTGTCCCTACTTATTGGGGGGGCTCTCCCTTCTCTGCGGGATCGTTTTATGCAGGGATCATACCCTTTTTCCTCATCATCTTGGGGCTCATGTATAAGGCGGATGCCCTGGACTGGATTTTGCTATATACGGGCTGGATAATCTTGCAGCTTTCTCTTGGTTCCTACGGATATAGTCTGTGGGCGACACCGCTGCTTTTAGCTCTTCCCTGGCTTAGCTATGCCCTTCCGAGAAGGTATCTGTCTTCGGTTTGGCGGCCCTGGGCCACGACAGCCTTGTTTCTGATAGGGTGGGGCGCCATAAGCCTTTTGGACAACATGCCCGAAGAAAGCTATAAGCTCACCGACGCCGCCCTGGAATACCTTCCATTTTATAATAAGTTTCGGGCTCCCTCCACTTTGCTGGTGGTCATGGGCTTTTTGTGGGGATGGATGGGCATGCGAGGCCTCAAACGTTTCTTAGATGAACCTTCTGCTAAAAGACTATGGGTGAGCTTAGGTATAGTAGGCAGCATAATCATCTTAGTAGGGGTGTTTGGCTCGTGGTGGTTTTCGTTTGAGGGAGCATCCGATCAGGAGCTTCGGGGTCAAAACCTCCCCGAGTGGTTTTTTGAGGCTCTTCGGGAAGATCGCATCACCTTAGCTCAGCGATCCGCCATTCAGGTTTTGTTTTGGCTTGCTTTGAGCGGCGGCGTACTAGCGCTGGCAGTTCGTAACCTGCTGAAAGCCACGGCTGCCTCCTTTGCGCTGGCGATTCTGATTCTCCTGGATGGATGGCTCGTTAATAGCCGCTACTTTCCTCGCCAAAGCACCTATGTGCGCAAAACCGAAATCTCTATGCCGCCTCCGCCCCAGCCCTACGAAACCTTCCTCAAACAGCATGACACTACTTTTTATCGGATCCTTCCTCTACACACCTCGCCTTTTACAGATGCTCGTCCGGGGGTCTTCTTAGAAAATGCCGGCGGCTACCATCCCGCCAAACTCAAACGTTACCAGCAGCTCATAGAGACCCACCTCAGCCGCCTGAATCCCCAAACCCTCCAAATGCTAAATGTAAAATATCTCACTACCTCAGGCCAGCCTTTACCTGCACAGGACTTTGATAGTCTTATCACCTTTCCAGATGGTATCACTCTTTACCGACTTCGGGCACCATTGCGCTATGCCTGGCTCGCGGAATCGCTCGTCGTTTATCCCCGGGTGGACCAGACTTTGGATAGCCTTTCTCAATACGATCTGACCCGATATGCCCTCCTCACCCAAAAAGACCTCCAGAGCCTTCCCCTCCAGCCCCAAAATGCGCCCTTAGACTCTACGGAAAACGTTCAAGTCCTCAAAAGAAGACCCACAGAGGAGATCGTCTTGCAGGTTCGCACGCGCTTACCCCGCCTTTTAGTGCTTAGTGAGGTTCACTATCCGCCCGACTGGAAGGCCCAAATAGATGGCCAGGAAACGCCCATCATCTACGTGAATTTTATTTTGCGGGGGGTGGCAGTTCCCCCTGGAGAACATACGGTGCGGTTCTACCTCCAAAGTAGCGTACATGAACGAGGAGCCTGGCTTTCACTTATAGGCTCTATTATGGCCTGGGGGTTAGTGGGGCTAATTTCTGTAAGGGCCTTATGGCAGTGGCATAAATGGAGGCAAGCGAAAAACCCCTCATAGCCTGGTTCTTACCTGCTCTTAGTCCGCGAGTAGAGTTTGTCATTCGCACGCTCTGTGCGGAGTGGCTTCATATTCCCTTCTGGATAGGCACGCCCTCGGACTTACCCCCGCAAACCCCCTATCGGATTGCCTGTGGCTGTCAAGTCGCTGGGGCCTTGCACCTTTCTGCTCATGCCCTCCTCTGGATGCGAGAGACACCTTTCTTCCTGCCTGAGTGGAATGAAGAGGGGCTTTTCCCTACCCAAGAAGGGGACTATCCATACGATCTTTTGGCGATGGCTTTTTATGTGTTGTCTTTGTATCCGCTTTATGAATGGCCTTACGATTATGATGCGTATGGCCTGTATCGGTGGGAAAGACTGCCCTTTTACGAGGCGAAGTTTTGGAGCTATCCCTTTTTGCAGGTGCATTGGTATCGGATTCTGGACTTGCTGGGATATCCGTATGAGAAGCCTCCTTTTGCGTGGGAAGTGGGGTGGGATATTGATCATCCTTATGCTTGGAAGGGGCGGGTGGGCCTTCGCTGGTGGATAGGGGGCCTACGCCGCGGAGACCTCCACAAACGCATTCTTGCCCAGCTGGGAAAGCTCCCCGACCCCTACGATACCCATGAGGAGATCATACGGTACTTCCCTCCTCAGCATGCTCGCTTTTTCATGCTGGTTTCGAATGCGCATCGGCTGGACAGCCTAGTTTCCCCTACCCATCCCTTCTGGCGAAAGCAGATTCAAAGGCTTCTAGAAAAGGGGTATGCCGTGGGACTCCATCCCTCTTATCGCAGCCGAGAAGAGCCCGCTCGTATCCAAGCCGAAAAAACCTTATTAGAATCCTATACGGGGAGCCCTGTGTATTTTTCCCGCCAACACTATCTACGTTATTTTTGGCCCGATACTTTTTACCATTTAGCGGCCGCAGGCATAAGGGAAGACTACTCTATGGCCTTCCCAGAGCGAAGTGGATTTTTGTTAGGGACAGCTTTACCGACGAGTCTTTACGATGCCTCCCGGGAGAAACCTTTGCCCCTCCGCTTTCATCCTGTCGCATTGATGGATCAGGTCTATCTCAAACGAGGGGATAAGATTGGATTAGCGCAGGAAATTCAGCGGCTTTATGCGGCTGTTTCCGAGACGGGCGGCAAACTACACTTTATATGGCATAACTCCACCTGGGAGGCTGCCGAGCCTTTGCGCCACCTGGTTCAGGAAAGTCGGCTGGAGTCCAACCTTCTCTAAAGAGAAAATCTCCCTTAGCTCAGCAAGGAGGCTACTCCTCGCAAAATGTTCCCCTGAAAGGCCCAGTCCTGAGGAAGAATCTACCTCCCCCTTACCAGAGGCCGATGGGGGCTTGAAGGCTACTACCAAGAGAGAGGTTTTAGGCGGCGGGGCGGCCCCGCCGGGGGGGGCCCCCCCGGGAAAACCCCCGCCCCGCCCCCCCCCCCGCGGGGGGCCCGCCCCACAAAAAAAAAAACACACACAACAAAAAAAAATAGTGAAGAAG
>JAVVHK010000175.1:0-3485 GCA_032249525.1 Bacteroidota bacterium
GCCCGCAGGGCGGGCGCGGCCATCTCCTCTTCGCATTAAGAAAGCCTGGGTTTCAAAATGGTATAAGCTGGATAGGCCGGCCTTCTGAGGCCCCTAAAGTTTCCCTGTCTCTCTATGGGCTTTATGGGGGTTAGCTGGTTTGTTTATTGTCTTAGTCGGGAGCCGTATTGGATTTCGTAGTAGCGACGGTAATCGCCGTTTTGGACGGCGGCTACCCAGTCGGGATGCTCCAAGTACCAGCGGATGGTTTGGCGCAGGCCCTCCTCAAAGGGGATTTGGGGCTGCCACCCCAGCTCAAAGAGGTGCGCAGAAGGCCGAATGGCGTAACGATAGTCATGGCCCGGGCGATCGGCTACGAAGGTGATGAGGGATCGGCTATGCTGGGAACCTGTGAGTTCATCATAGAGATCGCAGAGGCGGGAGACCACCTCTATGTTGCGTCGGGGGTTTTGTGCGCTGATGAGGTAGGTGTGGCCGCGCTTACCTGCGCGGAAAATGCGGTCTATGGCTCGCACATGGTCTTCTACATGAATCCAGTCTCGGACGTTTTCGCCGCGGCCGTAGATAGGGATAGGCTTGCGCTGCATTAGGTGGAGAATGGTGAGGGGGATAAGTTTTTCTGGAAATTGATAGGGGCCATAGTTATTGCCGCAGTTGCTAATGATGTAGGGCAGGCCGTAGGTATGGCCGTAAGCGCGCACGAAGTGGTCGGCGGCGGCCTTAGAGGCGGAGTAGGGACTGCGGGGATCGTAGGGTGTGCCTTCCTCAAAAAAGCCTTCGTCGGAAAGGCTGCCATAGACTTCGTCCGTGGATACTTGATAAAAGACCACATCTTCGCGTCCTTTCCAGAGGCGGCGGGCCAATTCTAAGAGGGTGATAGTACCGACTACATTAGTATGGACGAAGTCTAAGGGGGAGAGGATGCTGCGGTCTACATGGCTTTCAGCGGCTAGGTGGAGGATGGCATCGGGCGGGTAGGTTTTCCACAGCTCCTCCATGGCGGCAGCATCGGCAATATCGGCCTTGTAGAAGAAGTAATTCGGGGCGTCGGCTACATCGCTCAGGTTGGCTAAGTTGCCTGCATACGTGAGGGCATCCACAACGACGATAAAATCCTGCGGGTAGTTCCGCACGAGATGGCGAACTAAGTGGCTTCCGATGAAGCCAGCGCCGCCTGTCACCCAAATGACCATACTCAAAGGTACGTCGTGAAACGGAGGGAATAGATTTTTCGTATATTGGAAGGATGCGGCTGAGCTTGGGCTTGATAATGAGTTTGGGCTGGCTTTTGGGCCAGGGGGCAGAGCCTCGTTGGGTGGCTTATGGAGGGTCGGAGTTCTTTCGGCACCGGTATCATCGGGGGTATTTGCCGCCTCTTTTCATGCAAGGGGGCTTCTTAGGCGTAACGCGCACTTTAGTGCAATCGGGGTCCTCGTACCAAGTACGGGTGTGGGGAGAAGGGCGCTTGGCCTTACCGGTGGTTGGGAGTGGGGGCGTAGGTCCCTTGCGGCTTATCCCAGGGGCCACGGCCGGTCTGGCCTTTCAGATTGCGCCTCTCGGGGCCGAACAGTCCTATGTTCAAATCAGCCCCGGCTTAGATGCGTACTGGATGCAAATCGGAGACCCCGCTTACACTAGCTTCTCCCAAGACGCCCAGATACGGCCTATTCTTTTCGTAGAGGTGGGGCTACCTACGCAGGATGGTTTTCCCTTTTTTGTGCGATACGGCTTTTATCCTACGCCGGGGATGACCTCTCGGATGATTATCAGCGTAGGGAGCTATTTCAGAATTTAGAAAAAGATTTCGCCCTGCCTAAAAATGCTTACCTTTGGGTATGCGCTGGGTGGGGCCGGGTATTCTGGTAGCGGTGGGATACATGGACCCGGGCAACTGGGCTACCGGCATTGCGGCAGGAAGTCAGTTTGGGTACAGCTTGGGATGGGTGATCTTGGTTTCCAGCGCTGTGGCCATTCTGCTCCAAATCTTAGCCGCTCGCATAGGCATCGTGAGCGGTCAAGACTTAGTGGGATTAGGCTATACGTACTTTGGGCGGCGGGGGGGAAGTCTCTTAGCCTTTACAGCCTTGGTATCCGTCATAGCGACGGATTTGGCGGAAGTCTTGGGCTTTGCCTTAGCGCTTAATTTGCTTTTGGGATTACCCCTATCCGTGGGGGCTTTTCTCGCGCTCATAGAAACGGTACTGGTGCTTAGCTGGACCAGTCGGCGTCCTTACGTTTTGGAGGGCCTTGTCGGTCTACTCACGCTGGCAGTCGTAGGGATTTTCGTCTATGAGCTTTGGCTTTTACGGCCTTCTGTGGGGGAGCTGGGGCGTGGCCTTATTCCGAATGGGCTTATCTTTCAAGACGCTGAGGCGTTGTATTTAGCTCTGGGGCTGATTGGGGCGACTATTATGCCCCATAATCTTTACCTACACAGCGCTTGGGCTCGGGGGCACTTTCAGGGAGAGGGGCGTTTTCGCGACCTGACCATAGACACCATACGCAGTTTAGGTGTGGCCTTTTTTGTGAATGTAGCGCTCCTATGGACGGCGGCCACCTTACGTCTGTGGGCAGAGGGCGGGGAAGCCAGCTGGGGCATTACGGAGGCTTATCATCTCTTTGAGCCGACGTTGGGCAGTGCGGCGGCGGGGGTGGCTTTTGGGGTGGCCCTCCTCTTCTCCGGCCACAATGCCACCCTCACCAGCACCCTCGCCGGACAGATTGTGCTGGAACACCTTCTCCCTCGGCGGCTCTCGCCCCTTTGGCGGGCGCTTCTGGTGCGCACCGCCGCCATCGTGCCCGCTACCCTAGCCCTCCTCCTCTGGGGCCAAACCCACCTCAACCACCTCCTCGTCTGGAGCCAAGTCATCCTTTCCCTGCAACTCCCTTTCGTCCTGATCCCTATGCTACTCTACCTCCAAAAGCTCCCCGCCGTCGGCATCAGCCGATGGACTTATAGCTTCGCCGCTGCAGTTAGCTTTCTCATCGTCTCGCTCAACCTCCTACTCCTATGGCGGCTCTGAAGTACCCCTACATAGCCCAGCGCAGGCATGCACTTTTCCCTTACCTAACTGCACTAAACCCCCCCTCACCTGCACCAGACGGCTCCTCACCTGCATTCCGAGAGGACCGAATTTTTATTGCGCGATGCAAAGTATTCCCTACTTTTGCCTCATGCGCTGGAACGTACTCCTCCTACTCGTCTCGGGCTGGCTGTGGGCGCAGGATCCCTGCGGTGAAGGTCGTATCTGGTATGTGAAACCTGGCGGCTGCACGGGCGGCCCCGGCTGCGGCTCCCGAAGTAATCCCGCCGACATCTACTGGGCACGCAACCAGGCCTGCGCTGTGGCTACGCCTACCGCCCCGCATGTCATCCGCCTCGCTACAGGCACCTACACCCTCAATAACACGCTGGAACTCTGCTCCAACGTCTACTGGGAGGGCGGTTACGACGAGTCCCAGCAGTGGAAAAAGACTAATGCCTC
>JAVVHK010000176.1:0-3424 GCA_032249525.1 Bacteroidota bacterium
GCCGCCCGCCGAAGGCGGGCGGCGGCCCCACAAAATACCACCGACTCGCATTCAGAAACTCTTTGCATCAAGCTCCCCCAGCTCCAATGTACAATCTGGACTCTAAGGCGGCCGCAGACTTAGACTTCACCCGGGCGGCTCTATGGCGTCGCATAGATGCCCTCATGAGCCGGAAAGCCGTGGAGGGCCCCAGCATGAACAAGCCGCGCGACCTTCTTTGAGGGATTTGCTAAGCGGTCAAGGCTTTTACGTATCTTTGCGTATATGGTTAGGTTAGGTGCTTTTCATTCCCTTCCAGCTCGGATATATAATCTGGGCTCCAAGGCGGCCGCAGACTTAGACTTCACCCGGGAGGCTCTATGGCGTCGCATGGATGCCTCCATGGGCCGAAAAGCCGTCCAAATCCCCGTCTTCCTCGTCAATGAAGCCCAAATGGATGAGCTCTCACCGCCCGAAAGGAAGCGAGCCTTGGACCCCAGACATGTCAAAGAATGGTTAGACCGCCGACGAGACCCTGACGAGCCACCTCCTGATTAATCAGTTAGACTTCAACCGCTGGGAGGCTTTCGTTCAGGTGGTAGCCTTAGGGCTGTATGTAAGGCATCCCCAGCCTGAACAAGCTGTGGTGGACAAAGGCGATCCCAACGTTCAAGAGCCCGAGGCCGTTCAAGCTTACCAGAAGGCAGAGGGACCGCATATCTATCTCTGCTGCGAACGCATAGTCCGAAGGGGCGAGCAGGAGGGCATCCCCCCTAACTTAGTCTTGGACAAAGTATATTACCATGAGCTGGGGCACGCCCTCCTGGATGTGCCTAAGTCGGTCTGGGACACAGGGGACGACCCCTACCCCACCCCCTGGGGAAGGACAATAGAGGAAAGCGCCGCCAACTACATAGCCTACCGGCGCTTCAAAGGCATGGAAGCCCTGCTGGTCCAAAGGCTCATTGCGTCTCAACCGGCGGAGTACCTCGGCTATGTGGCCTTTACACAGGCGCCTCTGATGGATCTGCCAGCGTCAGAGCCCGGCTCCTGGGACAGTGATGACGAGCGACGTTATCGCTGGCATGCCTATCGCTTTTACCAGGAGTGGCCGGCCGAGTGGAATCGGGCGATTAGTGAGTGGATAGAGTGGCTCCATGCATGGCATAGAGGAGGGTGGTGGCATCCTGGGCACTTTAGGCACTGGATATATGAGGTCTATAGGATGGATCCAGACGAGTTTTGGTGGCACGTCCGGCACGGGAGGATTCCGCCTCCTCCGTTTATGTTTTGGGGATGGGGAGGGATACCCCAGGAAGATAAGATAGACTTCGGTCCTAGGAATATGCGCCTCTGGCGCCGGTACAAAGCCGAAGGGGCCCCCCGAGCTCCGGAGTATGTGCGGCCCCTTGAGGCCTTTGCTTTGTACCTACTGCGGGAGGGCGTGAATGCGTAGGGGATTTTCGCTTCGCCAGGTACTTAGAGAGAAGGGGCTGAGCTTTTCTCCCGCTGATTATAGTTTAGCTTAGCCATCGGCTTGGGAATCCGATACCGCCAGAAAGCCCTACCCCGCCAATCAAACTACCCCCGCTCAAGGACTGGACTAAGTACAAATACAAATATTTACCCTAACTTTGCCGCATGGCTACACTTTGGAAACGCCTCCTCTCTCTGTTAGGCTTAGCAGAAGGTGATGGGAAAACCAATGGGCGCAGAACCTTAGAACGACGGCTTCAGACTCTGCCGCGGCTCTCGGACTGGGTGATTGACCCCATGCACTCGGCTATTGAATTCCGGGTCATGCACATGGGAATAGTGGAAATAAGAGGGCGATTTCGGCGATGGGAAGCTAAGGTCAGGGGTACTTCGCCCGACTTTTCAGATTTAGCCGTGGAGATAGAAGTGGATATGGACTCTATTCAGACAGATGTGGAGGCCCGGGATGCGCATCTAAAATCACCGGACTTCTTTGATGTAGCGACCTATCCAAAGGCTTTCTTCAAAAGCACTCGCATAGAATGGCGGCCCTTGCGAACCTTCCAGCTTCATGGGGAGCTTACCCTGAAAGGAGTAACGCACGCCATCACCTTACAGGGTGAGCTTAAGTCTTTCGTGCTAAAAGACTTATTTGGGCAGCCCCGCGTGGCCTTTTATGTGTCAGCGCCTATAGATCGGAGGGCCTGGGGTCTCACTTGGCAGATGGAGCTGGAAGGCGGTGAAGTCGTCGTGGATAACATCGTCCACATAGAGGCCCATGTAGAGCTTGCCACGCCCCAGGCCATGGCTGCCATGCAGCAGATGCTGGCCTCCATGGGGGCAAGTAACTAAGCAACCATGGGCCTATTAGAGAAGCTGACGGGCCTAAAAGCCCCTTATCCTGGGGTACGGTGGGATCCAGCTACAGGTCGTATCCTCGCCGCCACCGACGCTTTTCGGGCCTTACCAGAAGAAACTCAGGAAGCCGCCCTCATGCTGCCCGCCTGGGACTTCCTCAAAGTGGACAAAGAGGTCTATGCTAAACACATCGTAGAAAAAACCGACACCGAGGAGACTTTCTTCCTTCTACCTGCCCTGGGTTACAATGAGGCTATTGAGAAAATCCAGCAACTTCAAAAAGAAAATAGCTTCTTGCGGGATCAGCTCCATGCCTTCGTGCAGCAGCTGCCCGTGCCCCTCTTTGTCGTAGAAGAGAAAGCTGAGCTACGGATCACCTTTGCCAATCAACTGCTCTTAGAGCTCATCGGCGTGCCCTTGAGTAAGCTCTATAAAGGGCTAACCTTAGAGGATATTTTCCCAGACCATAGCGGGGAAGCGCAGGCCATTTTGAGCAGCGCCCGCGAAACCCAAAAACCCCAGCAAGAAATCATAGAGGGTTTTCGCCCCTCAGGCTCGCCCTATGCGTACTTAGTGCGGGCCTTCCCCTTTGAGATCCCCAACCTCCGAGGTGTATTCTTTGCCCTGGTAGATATAACCAAAGAGCGCGAGCAAAAGCGACAGTTAGAGCTTCAAAATCAAGAGCTTACGGCTCTCACCGAAGAGCTTCGGCAAAATCAGGAGGAGCTTCAGATAGCCCTCCAAGAAGTAGAGGCAGCCCAAAAAGAAGCCGAACTCCGCCGAAAAGAGTTAGAGGACAGTCTTTTAGCAGCCCAGCGCTACCAGCGCACAATCCTCTTTCGCACCCGTCAGGTAACGACTCTTATGTGGGGGGTGACTTCTTATTTGCTACCCGACAAGGCGATTATGTGTATGTGGTAGTGGGGGATGCGACCGGACATGGCCCCTCGGGTGCGCTATTAGCTCTGACCGTACGAACCCAGCTCCTACAGGCTATTTCGGAGATAGGCCACCCTCGCGATCTCCCCATAGCCTTTACAGAAGTCCGCGAAGCCCTGTTTGAGCTCTTAGATGTGGATCCCGCTCGCACCTTGTCTAATGACGGCGCCGA
>JAVVHK010000177.1:0-3418 GCA_032249525.1 Bacteroidota bacterium
TATTCTAAGAGGCGGGTCAAGATAGCTTGCTGCCGCAGAAGGCGTTCTCGGGTGATGCGCTGGGTGAGGAGGTCTTTTTCGGCCTCCTGCATTTGCTGGATGAGGTCTTGCAGCTGGCCGTGGTCACTGGGATTTTGGCGGAGCCACTCCTGAAGACGAAGCCGAATCAGCTCTTGCTGAGCTGAGAGGCGTGCCCGCTCCTGAGGACTCAACTCACCCCCCGGAGACTCCGCCGCCGGATTAGGCTGCGAAAGCTTCTCTAAGGCTTCATTCAGAGACTGCTGGAGCTGCCTAAGCTGGGGAATGGGAGAGGTCCCAGACGTATTCTTGCGACTACTGGGGCGGGGTGCAGAACGTTCTCCGGATTGCGACTGTTGGTTTTGTCCACTCTGGCTTTGCCCCCCCTTGCGCCGAATCTTAAAAGATCGCTTACAAGCACCGCCTCCCTGCTGCCGATTTTGCTGACGCTCATCCAGCGAAGCTAAAAGCTCCGTCATAAGATTGGCTAAGCGATTAAGCCCCTGTAATATGTACTGCTGCCGCAACCCCAGCCGAGTAAAGTCCTGAAACGAGAGACCCCGAAAATGCTCATCCATATCCCGAAGAAGGTCTAAGATCTCCTCTGCAATCACCGGCGAACGCTCCGAAAGAGCCCGCAAAGTATCCCGAATCGGACGATAATCCTGACTGATCTCTGCCTGCTTTCGTTGTAAAGCTACATAACTTTTAGACGAACGTTCGGCCTCACGAGTTTCCTTTTGAACCGCTTCCTGTCGGAAGGAAAGCTGTAAAATACCCTTGAGCAGCTGGCGGAGAGCCTCATAATCCTCAGCTTCTTCCTGCGCCTCAGCTTGCTGCTGGCCTTGATTAATAGCTTCTATGGCTTTCTCTAAGTCCTTAGCGGCTTCCTGCTGGTCTTTTTGGGGGGATGTGCCTTGGTCCATCTTTTGGAGAGCTTCGTTCATATTCCTCAAGGCTTCTCGCAAGTATTCGGCGGCTTTGCGAAGGCTATCCTTGAGAGTTTCATTCATGTGGGGGCTATTCCGTATAAGGCTATCTACCTCTTTGGCGACTGCTTGGGTTTCTTCTTGGAGGCGCTGCTGTTGGGCTTTATGAGCGTCAGAACGGAGGGAGTCGGGGACCTCGCTTAGGGCTTGTTGTCTTTCTTGGAGGGCATCCAGGCGGGTCATGAGCTCTTCTAACTTTCGAGCTTCCTGGTAGGCAGGCAGGAGGGCTTCCCACCGCTCTAACTTTTCACGCCAGGCTTCATAGGCTTTTTCCAACTCTGCTTGACGGCGGGCTTGCTCTATGGAGTCTTGCGAGGGGGGCGGCTGGGCCAAGAGCTGCTCAACCTTTTGGGGGTCCGCTGCCTCCAATATTTTCTGAAGGGCCTCTAAGTATTCCAACAGCTCAGGAGTAAATAAGTTTTCTTCCACTGCTAAACGCTCAAGGGTGCGCATCTCGCTACGCAGGGCCCGAAAGCGCTCCGAGAGCTGAGAAGCCTTTTGTGGAGAGGTGAAGGCCTCCCGGGTTTGGAGAAGGCGGTCCAGCTCCTGCCGAAGGAGCTTAAGCTGTTGGAATAGAGAGTCTTGGAGCTGCGCAAAGATGGCCTGCTTTTCGGCATCGCTGGCCGGCCTTAGCGTGTAAAGAATACTACGGCTGGCCTTAGGACCTGTAACGGCGTCATTGTCCCATACTTCTACATAATATTCCACCGCCTCCCCCGTCTGAATGCCCCATTCCTTCCAGGGCAGAGCTAAGCTCAGGTCTTGCTGAGGGCTGGATGATACGGCCAAAGGCCGCATCCGAAAAGCTTCTTCACTGCGCCCCGGCACAGAACTCTCCACAATCCGGTACCATAAAACCGCCTTCGTAAAACCAAAATCATCCATAAGCCGTAAGCGCACCCGCTGTACATAAGTTTCAGGATCAAAATCCTCCGAAAATAGCTGCACAATCGGGTAGTTGTCCGGATACACTTCTACAAACACCCGGAAGGTGTCCTTGCCCAGGGCACTTTCTATTACGAGGGGATACTCAGCATCTTGAGAGGCTATCCAGGTGGCTTCCCACCCAGGGGCTCTGGGGAGTAAAGGTAGTGTAGGGGCATGCAGGCGATAGGGGATTTCCCCCCGAATCTGCAGCTGCAAGGCTAAACGAGTTCCTTTCAGTACCCGGACTCGGGTTTGGGAGAGGGTGTCGGCTTTCAGGCCCGTGTAAGCAGGATAAGTAGCGATAAGCTGCAAACGCTCTATGGAAGGCGGCTCCTGGACAAGAATAGAATAGCGGCCCACTTCTCGGGCTCCATCGGAGAGCCAAAGGGTAAAAGACCTTTCCAAGTGAGGTAGAGAAAGAACATACCGTTGAGGCGTTTCCCGCTCTAAGGGTAAGGGGAGACCGCCTTCTTGATAGGCGCTGAGGGTTTGAGGCAGAGAATGGCCCCGCAGGAGGAAAGTGAGAGTGAGGTCGTCTCCCTTCCGATAAAAGGGACGCAGCCCCTCCACTTCAATATGGTAAGGCAGGGGAGGCAAAAACGCCTTGGTAGGCTGAAGGAAACGTTCCGCCCCACCTCCTACTACCTGCGGCATGGATAGCCATGAAACACCCCCTAGTAGAATTAGGCCCAAAAGAAGCAGAGCGTAGCGGCGAATAGGCTTTTTGGGCAAGGAGACTTCCCACGGATAACGAAGGACCAGTGCCTGCCGTTCCTCTAATGCTAAGGCTACAGCGGCATTGAGTTCGGGATGCTGATGTTCCAGCTGCAAGGCGTTGAGAAGCTTATCCTGTATCTCAGGAAAGTGGCGTCCTATCCAGCGAGCGGCCTCTTCGTCGGAAAGGTACCCCCGTAGCTTCAGACCATATTGCAAGATAGGCCAGAGCACTTCTCTGGCAAGGAAGTACAAGAGTCCCCCTACCCAGCTTACCCACAAGATGAGCCGTATGGGCACCCCCCACCAGAAAAGCCCCTCCGTCAGACTACTTAGAAAAAATACCCCACCCCCCCATAATAGCAAAATCAGTAGACCCCGCAAAATCCGAAGCCTGTAATAAACCGCCCGAAACCGCGCAAGCCGCTCCCGAAGCTCTCGCCGCACCACATAGCAAATATACGCATTTTCTCCCCGATAAAAGACCTGTCGGCCTTGCGCTGAAAAGCCCCAAATATTTTAGCGTAAGCCTGGCTTATTAGTTCGCCTTATACCCCATTAGAAAGACTACCAGCCTCAGATATAGCCTCATGGCGCCGACTCCGGTTTGGCCTAATACCAATTGGATGCGAGGAGTTTCTGGATACGAGTCGGTGGTATTTTTTGAGCCGCCGCCCCCCATCGGCGGGCGGCGGCCGACGCTGAGGCGGGGGGGCCCCCCCCCACAGCCCGGGGCGGCGCGGCGCGGGGGGGCCCCCCCCCCCACAAAA
>JAVVHK010000178.1:0-3373 GCA_032249525.1 Bacteroidota bacterium
CCGCACATCAGCCGACCGACACACCTCACAATCACACCCAATCACGGGTACCCCCTGACTCGTACCCGTACCTAAAAAAAGGAGCTTCACCACCCAACCAATCTTAGCCTTTCCCAAAAACGCCCAATAAACCCTGCGCCATTCCTATGCCGAGCTATTCCGAAGCGGAGACCACGCATCTTCATCCAGAACAAAAATACACAGGACATAGACAGGCTCTCTACTTACCCAAATAACGCGCAAACCTCTCCCCCGACCAATCCCCCACATATAGCCTCGGAAGTGAAAATAAGTCGCTTCTCTCCACCACCCCTCCGGCTTTCGTTCCAAAAGCCGCCTCATATCCTACCGCTTGTACCGCTCTCCGTAGCTGCCCATTCTCCCGCCCATACGGATAGGCAAAATATCTTACCTCACCGCCTATCCACTCTAAAAGCTCTCGCCTGGAGGCTTCCAGCTCCCATCGCACCCGCTCAAACGGCAATCTATCCAGCTGGGGATGCGACACCGTATGGCTCCCAATCTCTATCAGGGGAGAACTGGCCAACTTTTGCAGCTCAGAAAGCGTCAAAGACCTTACAGCTGGATCCGGACTACCCTCCCACCCTAAGCTTTCTGTGATCTTCCGCAAAAGCGCTAATCGTCTCTCACCATAGAGACTCGTAAGCTTTTGGCGAAGGGCCTGATAGGCTTTCAAGCGCTCCCTGTAGGTGCGAAGGGAATAGCGCAAGGTATTTATGTGCAGATGAGTAGGAAAAGAGGGGGGCCGTACAGGACTTAGAAGAGCTTGGGCTAAAACCTCCCAGTAAAAGGGGAGGCTCCCTTCTACCGCTCCGGTGATTACAAACACCGTCGCAGGCACCTGGTACTTCTCCAATAGAGGCCAAGCGGTCCAGAGGTTATCCGCATAGCCATCGTCAAAAGTGAGCGCCATGAGGTTGTGTAGGGGCTTTTGCAGGCGAAGGCGCCGCACGATCTCTGAGAGAGGGACCGGCTCAAAATAACTCCGGATGACTTCCAGCTGCTGGGCAAAGTGGTGAGGACTTACCCGAAGCCCAAGGGGATCGGAAGGATGACTGGATATGCTATGGTAAGACAGGATATAAGCGCCTTGGAAGAGCCCCTTACGCGCCCTAAAATGCCAGAGGTGATAGCGAAATCTATTACGCCAGTAGGTGAGGGAGTCCTTCACAGGGCGTAGCGCTCAATCAAGGCTACTTCTTCGGGGGTAAGCTCTAACCGCTCTTTGACCATAGCGGCAGCCGAGGCCAAGAGGCGCAACCGCCCCGCCGGCGGGTAAAGAGAGTTAATGACTACTAACCGCCTGTCTATCACTCGGCAGGCCCCCCCTCGAAAAGGCCCCTTCACATAGCGCACTTCATAGCCATTGCGCCGAAACGCCGCCTCTAACTGACTCAGCGCCCCCTTGATGGACATGCCCAGCAAAGGTAGAACCCCTCCTCAAAAGCCTCCATTACCACCTTGTATCCACCGGAGTACCTCCTGCAGTTGCTTTTCCTCCAACGGCGCTGGCGCCCCCAACATAAGATCAGCCCCACTAGCTGTCTTTGGAAAAGCTATCACCTCCCGGAGGCTCTCAGCACCCGTCAGCAGCATCACCCAGCGATCTAACCCAAACGCACATCCCCCATGCGGCGGCGCCCCATACGAGAGCGCCTCTAAAAGAAACCCAAACTTCTCCTCCATCTCCGCCTCCGACAAACCTAGCTGCCGAAATACCCGTCTTTGAAGCGCTGCCGTATGACACCGCACACTCCCACTCATAATCTCATAGCCGTTGATCACTAAATCATAGGCCAGGCCTCGCACTTTCAAGGGCTCCCGTTCCAGTAGGTCTAAGTCCTCTGGATGCGGATGCACAAACGGATGATGCGCAGCTACTAAACGCCCCGCCTCCTCATCCCATTCAAAAAGCGGAAAGTCCACAACCCACAACACCGCCCATTCCCGCTCAGGACGCAGCTCTAAATCTTTAATCACCGCACTCCGCAGCGCCCCCAAAACCCCATATTTTTCGCTCTGTAGGCCTACTAGGAGTCCTAAACCTTCACTTGTCATGGGGAGACCTGCCCACATCTCCGCATGGGGTAAAAACCTATTTAGGGAAGACTGGATGCCTTGGGGGGTCTTCTGGACTACGGCCAGTCCTGCCTGATGGGCTTTGGCTATGGCTTGCCATTCATCTTGGAGGCGGCGGGAGGCCTTAGCTCCCTCTATCCAAAGCCAAAAGAGCTTTTTGTCAGCCAGAAAGGAGATTTGAGCCTGAGCAGGCCAGTTTTCTATGGGTTCCCAGCGCAGACTATAACGCATATCCGGCTTATCCGAGCCGTAAGCCCGCATCACCTCCCAGTACGAGTACCGCGGCAAAGGCCCTAGCTCCACGCCCACCATTTGCGCAAACACCTCCCGCACCAAACCCTCAAAAGTTTGCAAAATGTCTTCCTGTGTTACAAAGCTCATTTCGCAGTCTACTTGCGTGAACTCCGCTTGCCGATCCCCCCGATAATCCTCATCCCGAAAGCACCGCGCAATCTGATAGTATCGGTCCAATCCCGCAATCATGAGGAGCTGCTTGAGAAGCTGCGGCGACTGCGGAAGGGCATAAAAGCTCCCGGGTTTGAGCCGGGAAGGCACCAAAAAGTCGCGCGCCCCCTCCGGCGTAGAACGAATAAGCATAGGCGTCTCCACCTCCACAAAACCCCGCCCCCGCAAGTATTCCCGAATCGTCCGAACCATCTCCGCCCGAAACAGCAGACGCCGCTGCAAAACAGGCCGCCGTAAGTCTAAATACCGATACCGCAGCCGTAGCTCCTCCTGCGCATTCGTCTCATCCTCAATCAAAAAAGGAGGGGTCTCCGAAGTATTAAGCACCGTTAGCGCCTCCACCTCAATCTCCACTTGCCCCGTAGGCAGGTGAGGATTCGGGCTCTCTCGCCGTTGTACCGTCCCTTCCACTAAAACCACCCACTCCCGCCCTAAATCCCTCAGCCTCTCATAAAAGGGTGAACTCTCCAAGGCCCTGAGCTGCACAATTCCACTGCGGTCTCTAAGGTCCACAAATACAAACCGCCCTAAGTCCCGCACCCGCCGCACCCAACCTGAAACCCTCACCCGACTCCCTATGTGCTCCTCCCGCACCTCCCCACATCCCACAGACCGGTAGGAAGTAGCCTCCATAGGGCCAAAGGTAGGAGAAGAAAACCAGTACCTCCCCTGTAGCCCTGACCTTACCCATATCGCTTTCCATCTCTCCAGGGGTCCTACCTGTATTTAGTCTCACACCTTCAAAAGCCCTGCCTTCCCTTCTTGCTCATGGATTCCTTTCTTTTCACGGCGGCGGGGCGCGCCCCCC
>JAVVHK010000179.1:0-3367 GCA_032249525.1 Bacteroidota bacterium
AATGAACTGCAAGATTTTCTTAGTAGATTAGTAAAAGCTGGTGCCTCTCGCATGGAAACCCAGCTCATTTTGGAAAAGTCCATAGATAAAGGAGTACCCATCTTACCTCCTGCGAACCTGCCTGAACGCGCCACCACCGGCTCCGGGCGCAAAGCCAGCTCCAGCGCTTCCGCTAAGGGGAAAAGCAAGAAATAACGCCCTCCATGCGGGGGCTCTGGGTAATCCCCACCCCCATTGGCAACCTGCAAGATATTACCCTTCGGGCTTTGGCCCTTTTGAAGGCTGCTGATGTGATTTGGTGCGAGGATACTCGAGAAAGTCAAAAACTACTTCGGCATCACGGGATTCAGAAGCCGCTCCGCTCGCTTCATGCCTTCAATGAGCATAAGCAAGTGGGGCGGCTTTTTGATGAAGCCACGGCTAACCAGTGGGCTGTGGCCCTTATTACGGATAGCGGCATGCCGGGCATTTCCGATCCGGGCTATTTAGCCATTCAGGAGGCCCTGCGACGACAGGTCCCCCTTGAGGTGCTTCCGGGTCCTTCGGCCTTTGTGGTAGCTTTAGTAGGCAGTGGCCTACCCGCCCATCGCTTCGCTTTTGAAGGCTTTTTCCCCCGAAAAGGCCACCACGCCTACCTCCAAAAGCTCCAAACCGAAGAACGTACCCTCATCTGGTACGAGTCTCCCCATCGCCTCACTAAAACCCTTGGCCTGCTCAAAGAGTATTTGGGCCCTCAGCGCCTCGCCTGCGTCGCCCGAGAACTCACCAAAAAGCATGAAACCTATCACCGCGGTACCTTAGGCACGCTCCATGAGTACTTTCTGGCGCATCCGCCCCGAGGTGAATGTGTCCTCCTGGTGGCAGGCCCTCACTACACGCTACCCCAACCTCAGTAGCTGGGGCATCGGCCTTCTCTTAGCCACCGCCTACCCCCCTATCTCCTTACCAGGCCCCCAAATCCTCGCATGGCCCCTCCTCTGGCACCTCGCCAAACAACCCCATTCCTTCAAACGCCTCTATCAGGCTCTCCTCAGCTGGAACCTCTTCACCACTTATTGGCTCTGCCTGACCGCCCTCAGCGCCCCCAACCTCACCGAAGCCCTCCTCAGCTTCCTTGCCGGCACCGCCACCATCCTCGCCAACCCCCTCCTCATGACCATTCCCTTCCTCCTCTGGCGAAAAATCCCCCTGCCCCACGCTCCCTACCTCTTTATCCCCCTCTGGATAACCTTTGAGTACCTGCACTTTCGCTGGGAACTCTCCTGGGGATGGCTCACGCTGGGCTTCTCCTGGAGTGAATGGCCCTTCATCGGACACTTAGCCGCGCTCTGGGGCCCCCTCGGCCTCTCCGCTTGGACCCTCATCGCCGCTGCCTGGCTCACCACCTCAAGCCTCCCCCCTCGCCCACGCTACCTCATCTTCCTTCTCTGGACCCTCGGCCTCCCAACCCTAGCCCACCTCCACCAGCCCTTCCAACCCCAAACCACCAAACCCGTCTACCTCCTCCAGCCCAACATTGACCCCTATGCCAAATTTCAAGAATTTCCCCCCGACTCCCAGCTCAAAATCCTCCTCCAATACTTTCCTGACACGCTGCCCCCCGGCAGTCTCGTGATTGGCCCCGAAACCGCCATCCCCGTCCCCATCTCCATAGAAACATGGCCAAGCGACCCCTGGCTCGCCCCCTTCATTGAAAAAGCCCGCCGCTTCCACGCTAATATCCTCTTAGGCATTGTAGGCTATAAACTCTTTCCCGCCGATAAGGCCCCCCCCGACGCCACCCCCCTCCCCGATGGAGGGGCCTACCAAAGCTACAACGCCGCTATCCTTATTCGCCCGGATACCGCCTTCGTGCATATCAAGTCTCGTCTCGTGCCCTTCGTAGAGCGAACGCCCTATTTAGAGTACCTGCACTTTCTACGGGGCTGGGAAATAGACCTGGGCGGAGGCTTCGGAAGCTTCGGCAAACCCCTCACCCCCCCACCCCCCCTGCCCCTGTATCCCGACAGCACCTTAATCAGCATAGGCGTGTGCTATGAGAGTATTTTCACCCATGACCTGCGCCAAAGAAAAGGTCATCTCTTGACCATCCTCACCAACGACGGCTGGTGGAAAAAAAGCTCTGGCTATTACCAGCATTTTAGTTATGGGCGTCTTTCGGCTCAGAGTTTGGGCCTCCCTATGGCCCGCAGTGCTAATACGGGCGTCTCTGCCTTCATCCTCCCCAATGGGGAGGTACTCGCCCTCCTCCCCTACAATACCGCAGGCCAACTCTCCGCCCATATTCCCGTAGGCCTATCGCAAAGTCTGTACGCTATTTACGGAGAATGGGGGGCCTTTGGGCTGTGTACCTTTGCCTTCCTCTTATGGACACTCTGGTGGTTTCTCGACAAGCGCTGGAAGACCTCCTCCGAGAAGTAGGCTCTTATTTGCGCACGCAGGCCCAAACCTTCTCTCGTAGCGACGCCGAATACAAGACCGCCCGCGACCCGGTCTCCTATGTTGACCGTACGGCCGAAGCCCTTTTGCGCCAGGGCTGCGCTCGCCTCCTTCCCGAGGCCGGCTTCATCCTGGAAGAAACCGGCCACTTCAACACCGACCAAGAATACATCTGGGTCATAGACCCCCTGGATGGCACCAAAAACTTCGTCCATGGCATTCCTCTCTACGGCATTAGTTTGGCGCTTTTACACCGAGGAGAACCTATCCTCGGCATGGTTTATGCCGTTCCTCAGGATGAACTCTTCTGGGCCGTAAAAGGCTATGGCGCTTACCTTGGCCGCGAACGCCTTTCCGTTAGCTCCTGTACCGACCCCGATAAACTCCTCGTCGCAACCGGCTTCATGTACCGAGACCCTCAGCGCGCCGAAAAGTACTTCCAAGTCCTGGCCGAAGTCTTACGTCGCTACGGAGGACTCCGTCGCTTAGGCTCGGCCGCCATAGATCTGGCCTATGTAGCCGCCGGCCGCCTGGATGTCTTCTTTGAGATGGACCTCAACCCCTGGGATACCGCCGCCGGCAGCCTCCTCGTCCAAGAAGCCGGCGGCCTCGTCACCGACTTCACCGGCGGGCACAACCCCCTCTTCGCAAAAAGCATCTTAGCTGGCAACCCCTGGGCCCACCAAGAGCTCCTCCGCCTCCTCCAAGCCCACCAACTGGAATAAATAACCCCCCAAGGCACACCCACTCCCCTCACCCTCCCTCCACAAATATTAACAACCTCCCGACCCCACAACTCCAAACCCAAAGCGAAACGACCCCTTGACTTTGTGGAAGACGCTCCAATACTACTTCCCATTATATGACCAGCGCCCAAAGGGCGCTGGCCGCCACTGTGAGGCCGCGCCCGCCCGCAGGGCGGGCGCGG
>JAVVHK010000180.1:0-3351 GCA_032249525.1 Bacteroidota bacterium
GATTTCTAAGTGTTTTGTGCTGATTTTGACCCCTTGAGGAGCATAAATGAGCTGGATATTCCGAAGGAGGTACTCGGATACGGCCGTAATGCCTAAGATACGCAGAATGTCATGGGGGCTGATAGGGCCATCACAGAGGGGCTGACCAGCCCGCACCTTATCTCCCGTTTGCACTAAGAGAAGGCGAGTGGTAGGCACCTTATGGAGGACCCGCATACGCCCATCCGGAGACACAATTTCAATCTCGTGGTTATTAGAGCGTCGTCGGGCCACATTTACGATACCGTCTATTTCGGCGAGGACGGCAGCGCCATTCGGCGAACGCGCCTCAAAAAGTTCCGTTACCCGCGGCAAGCCTCCCGTAATATCCGCTGTCCGGGCCGCTTGCACCGGTGTCCGAGCTAAAATATATCCTGCTGGCACCTGCGCTCCATCTGCTACCGCAATACGCGCCCCCACCGGCAATGGATAAGTCTCCACCGCCTCGTCGTACTCATTCAAAATCTGAATGGCTGGCGAGAGAAACCGATTAGACGACTCGATCACAATATACTCATCCTGCTGGACTTCTTCCAGCCGCTCTCGCCGATAAGTTTCATTTTCTATGAGGTCTACCCATTTCACTCGGCCTGCTCGCGTACTCAAAATATGACGCGCATAAGGGTCCCACGAACAGATTTCTTGGCCCTTCTGCACCAAAGCGCCGGGCTGCACATGTAGAATTGACGCGTAAGGCACATCGGCCCGCTGTAAAATATGACCCGTCTGAGGGTGCTTGATATAAACTTCTGCTGTGCGGCTGATCACGACGACCTCTTCGGATCCCCGGTAGGTGCGCACCAGCGTCTGGAGGTTGTCTGTGAATTCCACTATGCCATCATGTTTAGCTTTGATGCTGCTCTGGCCGGTGATACGCTGGGCGGTCCCGCCGGTGTGGAAGGTGCGCATCGTGAGCTGGGTGCCCGGCTCGCCAATAGATTGAGCCGCTATCACGCCTACGGCTTCCCCAATTTCCACGAGCCGTCCAATAGCTAGGTGTCGACCATAACACTTCTGACATATACCTCGCTCCGCTTCACAGGTGATAGGCGAACGCACGACCACCGACTCAATACCCGCCTCCTCTATAGCCATTGCTATCTCGTCGGTAATTTCTTCGCCGGCGCCGACCAGCTTCTCACCCGTAGCCGGATGGAAAATGTCATTGAGCGAGAAGCGCCCCGCAATCCGACTGGCTAAGGATTCCACCAGCTCCTCATTTTCATCGTAGAGCGCCGTAAGGCGCAGTCCCCGCATCGTCCCGCAATCCTCCTCGGTAATCACCACATCCTGCGCCACATCTACCAGCTTACGGGTGAGATAGCCCGCATCAGCCGTTTTCAAGGCTGTATCGGCTAAACCTTTCCGAGCCCCGTGCGTAGAAATGAAGTACTCAATCACATTCAAACCATCCCGCAAACTGGATAAGATGGGCGTCTCAATGATCTCCCGAGCCCCCAGCCGCCGCTGCGGCTTATTCATCAGGCCCCGCAAAGCACACAGCTGCCGAACCTGCTCCCGAGAACCCCGCGCACCCGAATGCATCATCATGTAAATCGGATTAAACCCATCCTGGTGCTGCGAAAGCTCCCGAATCAGCTGGTCGGAAATCTCATTAGAAGTCTTCGTCCATAGGTCAATGATTTTATTGTACCGCTCGCTGTCGCTAATCAACCCCATCCGATACTCTTCCCGAATCTGCTCCCGTTCTTCCAGCGCTTTTTCAATCAAAGCCTGCTTATTAGAAGGCTCTATGACATCGTATAAGGTAAAGGAAGCGCCACTCTGAAAAGCCACTTGAAACCCTAAGGTTTTGATTCGGTCCAAAAACTCGGCCGTTACCCGATGGTCTGTGCGGCGAAATACCTCCATGATCACATCTCGGATGGCGTTTTTGGTCAGAAGCTGGTTCACGAAGGGCATGCCGGGGGGAAGGGTCTGATTGAAGATGATACGCCCGATGGTGGTAAGGACTTTTTCGCCGGAGGGGAGTCGGACGGTGACTCGGGCATGGAGGGCCACTTTGCCCGCGTCGTAAGCTTGCAAGGCCTCCGCCATGCTCCCAAACATCGCCCCCTCTCCTTTGGCCCCCGGACGCTCCTTCGTAAGGTAGTACAGCCCCAGGACCATATCCTGGGAAGGCACCGCAATCGGCGCCCCATTAGCGGGATGGAGAATGTTGTGGCTGGAAAGCATGAGAACAATAGCCTCCACAATGGCAGCTTGGCTAAGCGGCACATGAACCGCCATCTGGTCCCCATCAAAGTCGGCATTGTAACCCGTACAGACTAAGGGGTGTAGCTGAATGGCTTTGCCTTCCACGAGCTTAGGCTGGAAGGCCTGGATACCTAAGCGGTGCAAAGTAGGAGCTCGGTTCAGTAGGACGGGATGGCCTTTAAGGATATTTTCCAGGATGGGCCAGATGCGGGGGTCTTTGCGTTCTACTAAGCGGCGGCCACTTTTTTCGGTGCGGACGATGCGCTGCGCCATGAGGTCCCGAATAATGAAGGGCTTGAAGAGTTCTACGGCCATGTCCTTGGGGAGGCCGCATTCATGGAGGCGCAGGTGAGGCCCTACGACAATGACGGAACGGCCCGAGTAGTCTACGCGCTTACCCAAGAGGTTTTGGCGGAAGCGTCCCTGCTTGCCGCGGATATTGTCGCTAAGGGAGCGATACAGGCGACCAGAGGCGCTTTCGGCGGCAGCTCGGGTCTGATTGCGTTTGCGGGAGCTATCCATGAGCGCATCAACGGCTTCTTGAAGCATGCGCCGCTCATTATTGAGCAAAATGGTGGGGACGCGGTTTTCCATCATGCGGCGCAAGCGGTTATTCCGCTGAATAAGCGTTCGGTAAAGATTATTGAGGTCAGAAACAGTGAAGCGCCCGCCTGGCAAGGGAATGAGGGGCCGAAGTTCGGGGGGCACTACGGGAATCACCCGCAAGATCATCCATTCGGGGCGATTCTCAATGCGGCGGTTGGCGGAGCGAAACTCTTCCACGACCTTGAGTCGCCGCAGTAAGTCAGCGCGCCGCTGCTGCGAAGGCTCATTGAGGATCCGAGTCCGCAGCTCCTGCGAAAGCTTATCTAAGTCTATCTTGCGCAGGATTTCTTCTAAGGCCTCTGCCCCCATCTTCACGACGAGGCTGTCTGGCCGAATACTGGGATCCCGCTGCGCTTCCTCCTCCAGCTTACGCCGAAGCGCCTTGTACTCCTCTACAGTGAGTAAAGACCCTACCTCTAAGTCTTTCTTGATCCGAACAGCATCGCCGGGGTCTAGCACAACATACAGGTCATAATATACGACCTTTTC
>JAVVHK010000181.1:0-3341 GCA_032249525.1 Bacteroidota bacterium
GCCGAGAGGAGTAAGTATTCTACGAGGCGGTTGGATTTTTCCTCTACGACGCTGGCTAATATTTGGTACCCTGCTCCCAACAGCAAAATGAACAGCCCCAACCCAATAAATATGCCTATAGTCGTAGCTAACCCCGCTGAATACCGCTCGGTTCCCGCTTCCGACACTTTATAGACCTGTATCCTTGGGGGCGTGAGCAGTTTAGTCAAGGCCTCCGAAGTCAAGTGAAGCGCCGCCTGCCGATAAGTCCGAAAAGCCTCAGTAAGTATGGACTTCAAGGCCTCCATCTTTTCGGCACTTAGGCTAAAAGCGGTATAGAGCGTGCAAGTCTCGCTCTCCAAGGGGTTTTGCGGTAAAACCAGGATCACTAAGTCTTCTCGTCCTTCTTGGAGGAGGGCTTTGAGGCTATCCAGAGGAGCCCCTCCACTCGGCACAAAGCGAAAGGGAGATTGCTCTGCTGGTAAAGGCAAATCCCCTACCACCAAAACCTGTACCTCTTTTTTCTGGGAAAAGCGTTCTATCAGGGCCGGCAGCGCCCACACCAAAAAAATCAACACAGGAAAACTCAACGTCCCTACCCAGAAACGCCAGTTTTTGAGCCGAACGAGAATTTCCCGCCAGAAAACTATCCAGACTGCCCTCATAGGTTAGGTTCTTGAACGACTCGGAGGAAGATTTCTTTCACGGTAGGGAGCTTTTCGTAGAAGGTGCGAATGGCGGTTTGCGGGAGGAGGGCTTGTAGGAAGGTTTGACTGGGGAGATTTGGAGGCAAGGTGATTTCGGCGGAGTGGGGCGAGAGGGCTTTCCAGGAGACCCCTGCGGGCCAAGTGAGGGCGGCGAGAGGCGCTTCTGTCTCTATGTAGTAGCGCTGGTCCCAATAACGTCGCTTGAGGTCGGCGGTATAGCCCGTGAGGAGAATCTTCCCCTGATGGATGAGCACGATGTAATCACATAGCTGGTCTACCTGTTCCAAGCGGTGGGTAGAGAGCAAAATCAAACGTCCCGGCTCTCGGAGGGAGCGCAGGAGGTGTTCTACCTCCTCGGCATTGATGGGGTCTAAACCCGAGAAAGGCTCATCTAAGAGGAGAAAGCGCGGATTGCCAGCTAAGGATAAGGTGAGCTGGGCTTTTTGCTGCATGCCTTTGGAGAGGGTTTTGGCGGGGCGGTGGATATAACTGAGGATACCTAAGCGCTCACCCCACAGCTGAATCTCGCGTTTGGCCTCGGAAGGGGTGAATCCTTTGAGACGCAGAAGGTAAAGGAGCTGCTCATAGACGGAGCTTTTAGGATAGAGGCCGCGCTCTTCGGGCATGTACCCGATAGCTTGACGAGGTAAGGTGGAGATGGGCCGCCCCGCAAAAAATATCTCACCCTCCTCTATGGGCAAAATGCCCATGATAAGGCGCATGAGGGTAGTTTTTCCGGAGCCATTAGGGCCTAAGAGTCCTGCTATGACCCCATCAGGCACCTGGAAAGTAGCTCCTTCCAGTGCCCGCACCACCCCCCGTACCGTCTGAAAACTCCGGGAGAGCCGCCGCACTTCCAGCACCACCCCAAATATAAGCGTCCGCGTACCTTTGCTCATGCACCGAAAGGCTTGGCTTGCCTTAGGGGGGCTGCTGGCCGTATGGGGCTTTCTTCTGATAGGGATGAGTTTGGTTTTGTCTTTATTAGGGATTGGAGGGGGTGTGCCAGCTACGGATAGCAGTAGTGCCTTCCGCCTTGCGTTGGGGAATAGTTTGGCTCTGGTCTTCACTTTTGGCTTGAGTGCGCTGGTATTTTACCCTCTGTGGAAAGACTCTCTGGCGCAGGGGCTTTTGGGGCTGGGCTCCTCTTCCTTGGCTGTGTGGGGATGGCTAGCCCTTCTGATGCTGGGCCTCCAAGTGGTTTTACCCTGGCTGGCCTTAGATGCTCAGAGTTTTGAGCTACCTCCCGGCTGGAAAGACTTGGAAAGGCAGTTAGAAAACACCGAAGCCCAGGTGGAAGCCATGATTCTCAGCCTTCTCACCCATGGGTCGTTGGCGGCTAACCTCATTTTTCTGGCGGTCGTTCCCGCCGTTGTAGAGGAGCTATTCTTTCGGGGGGCTTTGCAGGGGATACTTTCTCGTCTCATGAGGCCTGTCTGGGCTATCTGGATAACGGCTTTTGTTTTTAGTGCTATACATGGGCAGGTGTATGGGTTTATTCCGCGGGTGCTGTTGGGGGCGCTGATGGGGTATTTGGTGCTTTATAGTCAGAACCTTTCTTTGGCGATGTGGGCCCACTTTCTCAATAATGCTTATGCGACCATAGGGGGTTATGTGGCTATTCACTTTTTAGGGCGGCCGGAGCTTATTCAGAGCGAATATCGGCCTCCAATTGGGGTGGCGCTGGTGGGGGCGGCGCTAGCGGGGGCGGCGGGTTATCAGGTGTATCGCCTTTTGCGCCGTCGTGACTAAACGGGTTCTTACGGCTTTGGTTCTCATCCCCCTTGTTTTGGCTGCTTTGTGGGCAGGGAGGTGGGGGTTTGTGCTCCTATGGCTGCTGAGTGGGTATCTCATGGCTTGGGAATACACGACGGCTCTGCAATGGTCTATCTTTGGGTGCTTCCTTTTTAGCGGTTGGATGCTTATGCTGTGGGTAGCTGGGGCGGGCCTGCTCTCTTGGAAACTTTTTCTGGTAGGGACTTTTATTCTTTTGGGGGTTTGGTTATGGCAGATGGAGCCGGTGCGGGATTTTGGGAAGGCTTATCAGGCGGCTTTTGGGGGGATATATGTGGGGGTGGGTTGGGGCAGTTTGGGTTGGTACTTTGGGGGGAAGGAGCCTTACATGCCAGAGGCTATTTTGGGGTATGTGTTACCGGTGTGGGCATCGGATACGGCGGCGTACTTGGTGGGGCGCTTGTGGGGCCGACATAAGATTCGTCCTCGCCTTAGCCCGCAAAAAAGCTGGGAAGGCTTTTGGGCTGGTTTTGTGGGGGCCGCTCTGGTGGGGCAATGGAGCCTCCCTTGGACGGGGGAGTTTCAGGAGGTGCCGGGCGCTCTCGTAGGTGGAGCCATGGCTGTGATGGGGTTTTTAGGCGATGTGTGGGAGTCAGCCTGGAAGCGCTACCATAATCTCAAAGATTCGGGTTCTCTCCTGCCCGGACACGGCGGCCTCTTAGATCGCTTGGATGCTCTCCTGTGGATTAGCCCCCTCTGGTGGGGCTTGAGTACGTTGTGAGAGAGCAGGAAGTCAAAGCTCCCAAAGCTATGGTCCGACCAAAAGAAGGGTTTGACCAAGGTCTCCCTCCGGCCTAATGCCATTTGCAATCAAAAACCTTCTGGATGGAGAGGGAGGTTTTGGCGGCGGCCAGCCCACAG
>JAVVHK010000182.1:0-3328 GCA_032249525.1 Bacteroidota bacterium
CAGACGACCATCCCGCGCCGCACCTGATCTTTGTCAATACCCCGCAAAAGAAGCCCCACGTTATCACCAGCCAAACCTTCTTCCAGGGTCTTGCGGAACATCTCAATACCGGTAACGACAGAGGTCAATTTCTCCTCACGCAGGCCTACGATATCCACAGGGTCGTTGAGCTTGATTTTACCCCGCTCAATCCGACCAGTTACGACCGTGCCCCGCCCCGTGATAGAAACTACATCTTCTATCGGCATGAGGAAGGGCTTATCCGTGATCCGCTGAGGCGTAGGAATGTAGTTATCCAGCACATCCAGCAGCTCAAGGATTTTGGCTTCCCACTTGGGATCGCCATTGAGGGCACCCAAGGCCGAACCCCGAATAATAGGCGTCGTATCCCCCGGATAGCCGTAAAAGTTGAGTAGGTCCCGAATTTCCATTTCGGCCAGTTCCAAAAGCTCTTCGTCATCTACCAGGTCCACCTTATTGAGGAAGACGACGATGTAGGGCACGCCTACTTGACGGGCAAGCAGGATATGTTCGCGGGTTTGGGCCTTCGGACCGTCGGTCGCGGCCACCACCAGAATAGCCCCATCCATCTGGGCCGCTCCCGTCACCATATTTTTTACATAGTCCGCATGGCCCGGGCAGTCAATATGCGCATAATGCCGCTTCTCCGTCTTATACTCCACATGGGAAGTATTAATCGTAATCCCCCGCTCCCGCTCTTCCGGCGCATTATCAATGGACTCATAACTCCGTTCCTCCGCCAGCCCTTTCTTGGCCAACACCTTGGTAATAGCTGCCGTCAGCGTCGTCTTACCATGGTCCACATGACCAATGGTCCCTACATTAACGTGCTCGCGGTCGCGAACGAAAACCTCCTTAGACATATAGCGCCACTGGCTGGACTTGAACCAGCACCTCCTTCTCTCCGGAAAGAGAAGAAGACCCTCCTGGCAATGGCAAGGCGGTGCAAAGGTACAAAAAAATTCCCCGCCGCAAGAGAGAGGCTCATGAGCTACCCTCTCTTGGTCGGGGCGCCCGGATTTGAACCGGGGACCTCTTCGTCCCGAACGAAGCGCGCTACCGGGCTGCGCTACGCCCCGAAACCTCCCCTCGAGCCATTGGCCGGGATCGAACCGGCGACCTCTTCCTTACCAAGGAAGTGCTCTACCACTGAGCTACAATGGCCTTCAGGCGCCACAAAGGTAAGAAAAATCCGCCAATCTCACCCCAAATCCCCCCCACCCCACAAACCCACAAGTTTTTGGTGTATCTTTGGGGAGAACTCCCATGACAGAGGTCGCCCAACGAATCTTAGAAGCCGCCGTAGCCGAATTTGCCCAGTACGGATATGATGGCGCCCGTTTAGCCCGCATCGCCCAAGCCGCCGGCGTCCACACCTCCCAAATCCACTACTACTTCGGCAGCAAAAAAGACCTCTACCAAGAAGTCCAAAAACACCTCCAACCCGCCGACACCACCAGCATCACCGAAGTCCTCACCCAAGCCGACCGACCCCTCCCCGAACGCATCCAACTCTTCTACGAACGCTTTGGAAAATTCGTGGAAAACTTCCAAGCCCTTAGCGAAAACGTTTCCCCAGCCCTGCTCCCACCCCTCCTCAAAAGCCCCCAATCCCTCGCCCTACCCCCCTGGGAAGAAACCCTTACCCAAGCCCAGCGCTTAGGCCTAATCCGAAACCTCCCCCTCCCTCTCCTCTTAGCCCACCAATGGACCGTCGCCATGATACCCCTGTGGTTCATGCCCGATAAAACCCAATGGCCCGCCTATTACCAAAGCGAAGCGCCCGCCCATTTCTGGGCCTTAGCAAAAAATATCCCATGAAAGACGAACGTCTAAGGTTTTTTGTCGTGCGCGTAGGAGAACCTACAGAAAGTCCCGAGGAAGCCGAAGAGTATTTAGCAGAGTTGAGATTTTTGGTGGAGAGTGCGGGGTATTCGGTAGGGGCCATGCACGCTTATAAATGGCGACGACCCGATCCCGCCACCTACCTTACAAAAGGCCGCGTCCAGGAAATCCAAAACCTCTTAGCCCAAGGCTCCTACGATGCCGTCTTAGTGGATGCGCCCGTCTCGCCTGTCCAAGTACGAAACCTAGAAAAAGCCTGGGAAAAGCCGGTTTTAGACCGGGAGGGGCTCATCCTCCAGATTTTTGCCCGGAATGCTCGCACCGCCCAAGCCAAAGCCCAAGTAGAACTCGCCCAGCTACAATATGAACTGCCTCGCCTCACGCATCGCTGGACACACCTCTCCCGAGAACGCGGCGGGATTGGGCTGCGGGGCGGCGGCGGCGAACAGCAAATAGAAATAGACCGCCGCAAAATCCGGGAGCGGATCACCCGCCTGCGCCGCCTTTTGGCCGAATACCAAAAGCAAGCCGCCATCCGCCGAGAACACCGAGAAACGCTTTTGCGCGTTACCCTCGTCGGCTACACCAACGTAGGCAAATCCACCATCATGCGCCTCATTAGTAAGGCCCCTGTCCTCGTAGAAGACCGCCTCTTCGCCACCTTAGACACCACCACCCGAAAAGTCGTCCTGAATGGCATCCCCTTCCTCCTATCTGACTCCGTCGGCTTTATCCGAAAGCTACCCCCCTCCCTCTTAGAGGCTTTCCACACCACCCTCGAAGAAGTCCGAGAAGCCGACCTCCTCCTCCTCGTAGTGGATATCAGCAGCCCCGGCTACCTCCAACAAATCCGAGTCGTAGAACGCACCCTGGAAAAAATCGGCGCCGGCCACATCCCCATCCTCCTCGTCATGAATAAAATAGACCGCCTCTCGCCCGAAGCCCTCGACCTCGCCGAAAAAAGCTGGCAGGCCCAAACCCACTACCCCACCGTCTTCATCTCCGCTACCCAAAAAATAGGCATAGACACCTTTTACCAGACCCTAACCAGCCTGCTCCAAGAGATTCAGCGCCGCCGCCAAAGCGGCCTCCCCGCTAAACACCACGACGACTTAGACCACCTTCTGCCATAACCCCCCGGCCCCTTAGCCACCCGCCCCTGCTCCGCCTAAACCGCTTACCAGCTCCCGACCACCCTCCTGCAAGCGATTCAGCGCCGCCGCCAAAACAGCCTCCCCGCTAAACACCACGACAACGTAGATTACACCCCCCACTCCCTACACCCTCTCCTCCCTTCTCAAGGTGGGAGAGGGTCAGGGTGCGGGGGGATCGTACACCCATGTACCGCGCCCCTTCGGCACCCTCCTCGTGAGCTTATACCATTTTGAGGCCCAAGGCTTTCTTAATGTGAAGAGGGAATGGGCGCGCCCGCCCTGCGGGCGGGCGCGCCCTCACACCGGCG
>JAVVHK010000183.1:0-3289 GCA_032249525.1 Bacteroidota bacterium
GATGGCCCCTTTTTCAGGCGTGTCCCAAAGGTATTCTTAGAGGGGAAAGGCCCGTGGATTGCCCAGAGATCAAGCAGCCTGCTGATTTGGAAATTCGGATTTGGCGGCTTTTCAGCCATCCCTACAGTCGGTTATACCTCTTGGCCTACGAACGTTCTTGAGGGCAAATACAGGATGATGTTGTAGCTACGCCAGGATAGGGGAGTGCTTTTTAGAGAAGGACGACTGGAGATGGGCGGCGGGGATGTTAGCGGGCTTCTTTAGAGCGAGCCAATGCTGGTGCTTAGCGGCCTGCCCCTCTGGGCTTTCTAGAGAGGCAGGCGAGGGGGCCAATTTCAAATAGCCTCGGACGGCTCGGTGAGCTCTTTCCAGCGTATTCCTTATCATTGCAGGGATGCGGTATTTTCTCTTGCTGAGCTGGGTTTGGGCGCAGGTTTTGACGGGGGTCGTGGTGGATGGAAGTACAGGAGAACCCCTTCCCGGGGCGGCAGTACGTATTCAGGGCACTTCTATGGGTACGCTCACCAACGACAAGGGAGAATTCCAGCTTTCCTTAGGCCAGCAAAAACTCCCCCTCTACCTCGTGGTTTCTTACATCGGCTACGATAGTGCGCGAGTTTTGGTACAAGCGCTCAAACCTATCCGCATCCCCCTCGGCGAAAAAGAAATCCTTCAGCAGACCGTGGAGATTGTGGAAATCCGCGTCAGCCAAAAGCAGCAGGAATCCCCCCTTACCATAGAGACCATGGATGCTTTGGCGGTGCGGCAAAGCCCCTCCCCAGACTTTTACGAAAACCTGGCCAACCTCAAGGGCGTAGACATCACCACCGCCAGCTTGGGCTTCAAAATCATTAACACTCGGGGCTTCAACTCCACTCGCCCCGTGCGTACCCTTCAGATTATAGACGGCATGGACAATCAGGCGCCGGGACTCAATTTCTCTTTGGGTAACTTCGTTGGCGCCCCAGAAGCCGATATTCAGAGCGTAGAGCTGATAGTGGGGGCCAATTCCGCCCTTTACGGTCCTAACGCCTTCAATGGCGTGATTGTCATGACCCTTAAGGACCCTTTCCTGCAACCCGGCACCAGTGTGCTCTTTAAGGTGGGGAATCGTTCTCTCATAGAGACGGGGTTTCGGCATGCACATATTCTGGATAGACGGGAGCGGTGGGCTTTCAAGGTGACGGGGTCTTTTATGCAGGCTCAGGACTGGCCCGCCGAAAACGATGCCCCTACCACCCAGTCGCTCGTGGGTAAAAACAACCCCGGCGGCTACGACGCCGTCAACCGTTATGGCGATGAAAACCCCGACCCCCGGGCTAATAACTTTGACAACTCCCGCTATTCGCGCTACATCTCCCCCGGCCTGGGCATTTACCACCGTACCGGCTACTGGGAAAAAGACCTCGTAGACTACACCGCCCGCAGTATCAAACTCGGCGCCGGACTTTACTTTCGTCCTACGCCTACTACCCGCTTGGAATACACCGCCAACTTCGGCACTGGCACCACCGTCTATCAGGGTGATAACCGCTATAGCATCCGTGATATCATCTTCTTCCAGCATAAGGTAGAATGGAAAGGCCCCAACTACTACATTCGCGCCTACCACACCACCGAAGACGCTGGAAAGTCTTACGATATTGTCTTTACGGCCCTGCTCTTGCAGAATAGCACCAAACCGAGCATCCGTTGGAGCTTGGACTACAAGTACGCTTATGACCTTTATTCTCGGCCCTTGCGGGATAGCTTGCGCCGTATGGGCATAAGCCACCTCAACCCCCAGTTTGATAGCGTATATGCCGTGCTTATTCAGCAGTACTGGGATTCCTTAGTAATCTGGCATCAGCTGGCCAGAGCGTATGCCGATAGTAGTCGGCGTTTCTGTGATACCTGTAGCAGCTTTCTCCTGCCTGGCACGCCGGAGTTCAACGCCGCCTTCCAACGTATCACCTCTAATCCATCCTTCTTGGGGGGCGGCAGTCGCTTCGTGGATAACTCCTCCCTTTACCACCTGCAAGGCGCCTACGAGTGGAAACTCAGCGACCGTTTCACCCTCCACACCGGAGGCAATTACCGCTTATATCGGCCCCGCAGCTACGGCACCATCTTTGCCGATACGCTTATTGACCCGAATGACCCTTCCAAAGGCTACCGCCGCATCCAGCTGTATGAATGGGGGGTCTTTGCGCACTTAGAGACCCGCTGGCTGGATAATAGACTCCACCTCAACCTCGCCGCCCGCGCCGATGCCCAACAAAACTTCGTCCGAGAGCGTAACATTTTAGACCGCCCCTCCCTCCAAAAAACCCTACGCGCCTTGCGGTATAACTTCATCTACTCCCCTGCCATCATGATCACTTATGCGGTGCGGCCCTCGCATACGCTTCGGGCTACCTACACTTCGGCTCTGCGATACCCTACCCTCCAAGACCAGTACCTCTACTACAATGTCGGCCGCGCTATCCTCAAAGGCAACCCCAACGGCATGGGCAACATCATCCCCCTGGAAAACCTCTACGACTTCTTAGCCACCAACGACCAGCGCTACTTAGAGCCCATCTTCGTGCCGGGTGTGCGGCCCGAACGTCTCCGCACCTGGGAAATCGGCTACAAAGGCATCTGGAAAAACCGACTCTTCATTGACGCTGGCTACTTTTTCAGCTGGTACTGGGACTTTTTGGGCTTCCGCCTCGTCTCCACAGTGCCCGACCTCGTGGGCGGTACCCCCATCCAAATCTACCGCCTCTCCGCTAACGCCTCCGAAATCGTTACCACCCAGGGCTTTTCTGTGGGAGTATACTACTTTTTCGCGAAAAAATACACCTTTTCAGGTAGCTACACCTATGCCGTACTCAATAAAGGTGGCGGCTGGATGAATGACCTCGCACGCTTTGGCAATCGTCTCTGGGGTAGAGCTGTCTTTCGGGAAATCCCCCCGCATACCGACCCCATTATCCCCGCCTTCAATACCCCACCGCACAAATACAATCTCGGCCTCTCTGCCTCCGACCTCGTGAGCCGCATTACTCTCGGCGAAAAGACCTGGGAGATTCGCTATTGGGGCTTTGCAGTAACCTGGCGGTGGGTACATGGCTTCTGGTTTGAGGGGTCGCCACAGTTTACGGGGTATGTGCCGGGGTATGGCACGCTGGATGCCCAGCTCTCGCTGCGACCAGCCAAAACTCCCGAGGTTACTTACAAAGTAGGGGGCACGAACCTTTTGGGGCGGAGATTTTTCCAGGCCTATGGAGCGCCTTTCATCGGGCGGCTGGTGTATGCGGGCGTG
>JAVVHK010000184.1:0-3287 GCA_032249525.1 Bacteroidota bacterium
CCGTGCTGAGGGGGCGCCCCGCCCGCAGGGTCGCCCGCCGCCCAAAACATCTACTTGTCGCTTCGTAGCTGGAAGGGATTCTGGCTGTATCTTTGACCTATGGCGAAGCGCCATGAAGATGCGGATACGCCGCGTTTGGTCTATACGACGCGGGCGGTGAAGTCGGTTTCGGAGGAGCCGGTTACGCCTACTCGGCAGGTGCTTACGCTTCAGCGGCGGCGGGTAAGCGGAGGCAAATGGGTAGTAGAGGTGCAAGGTTTCGTAGGGCGGGAGGCGGATTTAGAGGCTCTCGCCCGGCGTCTTAAAGCCGCCTGCGCCACCGGCGGCACCCTCAAAGAGGGTATCATCGTCTTACAGGGGGATTGCATAGAGCGGGCCATGGCCTTCCTCAAAGCGGAAGGCCACCATGTCAAGCGCAGCGGTGGCTAAAAGCTGGACTTTCGCCACGCAGAACCCTCATAAGCTCACCGAGGCCCAAGCCCTCCTGCCCGATTTTGTCTCGCTGAAGCCGCTTCCTGCTGGCCTTCCTACGGCGCCGGAGCCTCATGCCACCCTCTATGAGAATGCTCTGGCTAAGGCGCGTTTTTATGCGGGGCTGGGGTTTTTGCCGCTTATCGTGGAGGATAGTGGTTTGTTTGTGCCGGCTTTGGGGGGGATGCCGGGGGTGTATTCGGCGCATTATGGCGGCCCCTCGCGTCTCCTGGAAGCTATGAAGGGCCTCTCTCAGCGTCAGGCCTACTTTGTCGCCGTCGTCCTTGCCTACGAAGGGCCCCACACCTATCGTTTCTTTACGGGCGTGTGGTGGGGGCAAATTGCGTCTGAGGCCGCAGGCACCGAAGGGTTTGGGTATGATCCGGTGTTTATCCCAGAGGGGGCCCAGCAAACCGTAGCTCAGTTGGGACCTGCTTACAAAGCACAGCATTCTCACCGCAGTCAGGCCTTTCGGAAGTTTGCCGCTTGGCTCTCTTCACATTCCTCTCCCTAATCCCGCTTCTTATTTTCTGTTTTTTCAGAAGTTTGCGGCATGCCCTACTGGGTCGGCATCACGGGGGGTAGCGCCTCGGGGAAGACCTTTTTGCTGCAAGCCCTCCAGAAGGCCCTCCCCGAAAACCTCGTTACCTTCCTTTCCACCGACCACTACTACAAGGATCGGGACCGGATTCCGCCCGACCCAGACGGACGTATCAACTTTGACACCCCCGCCGCCATAGACGCCGAAAAACTCTATCAGGACCTTTTAGCTCTGCGCCAGGGCCATACCGTCTATCAGCGGGAATATACCTTCAATAATCCCCTCCTCGTGCCTCGTATGTTGGAATTTCGCCCAGCCCCCCTCCTCATAGCCGAAGGGCTCTTCCTCTTCTATTGGGCGCCTATCCGGGAGCTTTTTGACCTGCGCATCTTCATGGAGGCACCCGAACCCTATCGCTTTATCAAGCGCTTGGAGCGGGATGAAAAGGAACGCGGCTACGAACGAACCTACATCATAGAGCAGTACCTTACGCAGGTCCTCCCCGCCTACGAGCAGTATGTGGCTCCCCTTCGCCGTTATGCCCACATCGTCATTCAAAATCACTATGGAGACCTTTCGCCTGCCATCACCCTCTTAGTCAATCATCTTTCTCATCTCGCAAAGAACGCTATCCTGTAACTTTGCCCCATGCGGTGGATAGTGGGAGTAAGTGGGCTTGCAGTTTTATCCTTCCTATGGGCACAGGACTGGTCCAAGCGGCAAGCAACTTTGGTCAAACTTGGGAAAAATATTAGCATTACCCAGGCAGAGTTTGAATATGCTTATGCGAAGGCTAATGGCGGTTGGGATGTAGCCAAAACCCACACTCCCGAGCAGTGGCGCGACTATCTTAAGGCGTATATCAACTTTCGGCGCAAGGTAGCTCAGGCTCAAGAGGAAAAGTTAGACACGACTCGCAGCTTTCGGGAGGAGTATCAGGCTTATATTCGGCAGTTAGCGAAGCCGTTTTTATTGGAGCGGGAGGTATTGGATACGCTTATGCGCAAGATGTATGAGCGCATGCGGGAGGAGGTGCGGGCCTCTCATATTTTGGTGAAGGGGCAGGATTCGGCTGCGTATGCGCGGGCGTTGGCGCTGCGGGATTCGGTGGTGAAGGGAGGACGGTCTTTTGCGGAGATAGCTCGGCTGTATTCGGACGACCCTGCGGCTCCTGAAACGGGGGGGGACCTAGGTTATTTTTCGGCTTTTGATATGGTGGCGCCATTTGAGGATGCGGCTTACCAGACGCCGGTCGGTCAAGTGAGTATGCCGGTGCTTACTCGGTTTGGGTATCATTTGGTGTATGTTCGGGAGCGGGGGCCTAACCCAGGGGCTCGCAAAACAGCTCATATCCTCGTGCGTTGGGGACCCACCTACGCCGCTAAGGACAGCACCGAAGCCTACAAGCGCATCCAAGAAATCTACGAGCGCCTCCAAAAAGGGGAGTCTTTTGAGGAGCTGGCTAAGAACTACTCGGATGATCCTTTTTCGGCGGCGCGGGGGGGTGAGTTAGGGTGGATGCGTCTGCATCCCGACATGGAGGTTGTCAAGCGCCGTTTAGGGGCTGGTGAGGTAAGTATGCCTTTCAGGACCCGATTTGGCTGGCACATCCTCAAAGTCCTGGAAGTCAAACCCATCCGCTCCTTTGAAGAGATGCGCTCCGAAATCAAAGCCCGTCTTCAGCGCGACGAGCGCTATAAAGCCGCCGAAAAACAATACTTTGATCAGCGCCTCAAAGCGTACAACTACGAGGAAAACCCAGCTACCCGTGAAACGCTCTTCAAGGCCTTAGATACCCTTTATCCGGACTTGGAGGGGGCCCTCTCCAAACTTCCCCCCTCCCTCCTCAAAGCTACCCTCTTCACGCTGGGCAAACAAAAATATGCAGTGCAGGACTTTTTATCCTACTGGGCACAAAATCGGGCGCTTCTTTTAGAGCGGCGGCTGAGCCGGGAAGGTTTTCAAGAGGCCCTACGCAGCTATGCCCGGGAAAAGGTGTTGGATTTGGAGATACCCAATCTTCGGAAGCGCTATCCAGAATACAGCCTTTTAGAGCGGGAATATTATTATGGAATGCTCTTTTTCCTGGTTAGTGAGCGAGAGGTCTGGCGAAAATCCGTAGAAGATACGGCGGGCCTTCGGGCCTTTTATGAGGAGCGAAAAACCGAATATCCGGCGGGTCCGCGATTGGAAGTTATAGAAGTGCAGGGGTCTGACTCGCTAAATCTAGCGGATCTAGCTCAGCGCGTGGCCGAACCTTCGCTCTCTGCTATTG
>JAVVHK010000185.1:0-3245 GCA_032249525.1 Bacteroidota bacterium
GAGACCAGAGAGCTATTTGGGATGGGGTTCGGAATCCCCAAGCCCGACGATATTTATCTGAAATGCAGGTGGGCGATAGGCTTTTTTATTACCATTCTATGCCGGAGCGGGCGGTGGTGGGGTTAGCGGAGGTAACGCGGGCGGCCTTTCCAGACCCAACGGACCCCCGCTGGATAGCCGTGGAAATTCGCCCTCTACAGCGATTTGCCCGGCCCATCTCTTTGGCTCAGCTCAAGGCCGATCCCCGATTTGCGGAGTTAGGGTTAGTGCGACAGCCGCGGCTTTCCGTGATGCCTGTGCCTACTCCTCTGGCGGAAATTCTCCTCCAATGGGGCCAGCCCACGCCTCTATGAATAGCGGCTCTTAGCCTTTGCTTAACATCTCTGTCATGCCTACCTTACAGAGGCGTGGCAGGTTTGGGTGGTATGCGTGGATGGTTAGGGTGTCTTATAATAGGGTTGTGGGCACAGACGGGGTCAAAGATTCGGTTGGTGATTTATGACAGGCAGACGGAGGAGCCGCTGGCGGGAGCGACGGTTCGGTGGGCAGGGGGAGGTACGCTCACAGATACGCTGGGAGAAGCGCTGGTGCCAAGGCCAGTAGGTTCGGAATCCTTACTCGTAGAGGTGGGGTACTTAGGGTATGCGCCGTCCCGGCTAGTGCTAAAGCGGGGCTCGCCCGCAATAATCCGGGTAGGTCTGGTGGGCGAAGGGGTTCAAGCTGAGGCCGTCCTTCTTACGGCCCGCAGCGAAAACCGAACCGAAGTAGCGCTTCTAAGTGCGCTCCAAGCCATGCCCCAAGTGGCTACCGGGATTTCGGCGCAGACGCTGGAACGGCTACCGGACCGCACCACCGCCCAGGCCATGAGCCGCATCACCGGCCTCTCCCTCAATGATGGCCGCTTCCTCGTCATCCGAGGTATGTATGAACGTTACAACACTATCCTCCTGGATGGCCTCATGGCTCCAAGCACCGAGCCGGAAAGCCGAACCTTTGACTTAGAAGTTTTACCCGCAGGGCTGCTGAGCCAAATCCTCGTCTACAAAACAGCCCACGCCGCTTACCCTGCGGACTTTGGAGGTGGCGTGGTCTTCCTACGACTCAAAGAGCCCTCCGAAAAGCCAACCCTCTCCATACAGTTCCGAACAGCTTATTTGATAGGCACGACTTTCCGAGAAGGACTCACGGGACCCACCTACACCCAGGACTACTATGGGGGGCTAGCCCCTGAGCGAACGCTGCCAGCCAACTTTCCCCCAGACCTTACCAGTGTATCCCCTTCAGAAGCCCAGCAGTGGATGCGGACTTTGCCCAGACCCTATCAGATACGTTCTCTTCCTTCCCTCCCTCCGCAGACTAGCCTCACCTTCACCACCACGCAGCCTCTTGGCAGGCGCCTCTGGAGCCTTTCTACCCTTAGCTACGGACGCTCCTTCCAAAACCTCACCATCCAACGTTTCCGATATGAACGCCAATCCGATATACCCGGTCAAAATCCCCTTCTTTTTGCGTTTTCGGACCAGCAGACCACTCAAAACTATCGGCTTACATTGGCTCAGCGCTTTTCCCTTTTGCCCACGCCCAGACATCGGATAGACTTCACCGCTATCCTTCTGCGATTGGCAGAGCAAGAAACGATTATTCGGACGGGATACTCGTATTATCAGCGAGCAGAGGCAGAGTATCGTAATTATAGTTTGCAGTATTTGAGCCGAACGGTAGGGCTTTTGCAAGTGGGAGGCGTACATCAGCTCTCCGAAGGGACTTCGGTAAGCTGGCAAGGTGGGTATACCGCATCGTTTCGGGAAGAGCCGGACTTTCAACGTATCCGCACCGTGAAGGAGCCGGGCGATACTTCGTATCGGATTATCATTCCGCCTGGGGCGACGACCTTTGATGCGGCGCGGTTTTATAGTCGGCTGCGGCAAGAGGGTTGGTCGCTGAGTGCCCAGCTGCGGACCCATGTTTGGGGCATGGAGTGGCAAGGGGGCCTTCAAGGGGATTATCGGCGGCGCACCTTCTCAGCGCGGTGGTTCTCCTATACCCTCCCGCCCTCTGCAGGGAGCTTCTTACAGAGCTGGGCTTCTACACCTATTCAGCAGGCCTTTTCGGAGGAGTATCTCTCCAACTTCCGCCTGCGGGAAGGCACCAATCCCACCGACCTTTACGAGGCTGAACAGGCTTTTGGAGCCGTCTTCCTATCCGCAGAAAAGCCGATTGCCCGCTGGCGCCTACAAGGTGGCCTCCGATATGAGTATAGCTATCAGCGGCTCGTCTCCGCTACCGCTACGGGGCCTATTTCCCAGCTTACCCCTTTCCCTCTGCTTCTCCCCTTTGCCCATGTAGGCTATCACCTCACTGAAAAGCATCGCCTCCGCCTCGCCTATGCCCGCTCGCTCAACCGCCCCGAACTGCGCGAACTAGCCCCCTTCACCTACTACAACTTCGCCCTCACCGTAGATCAAGCCGGCAACCCCACTCTCAAGCCCGCCACCCTCCACCATTTAGACTTCCGCTATGACTTCTATCCCACCCTCGATCAGCTTTTCTCCGCAGGCGTCTTCTATAAGCACATCCAAAATCCTATTGAGAACTACATTCTCCGGGGTGCGGATAATCCGATTTTGCAGTTTGGGCAGGCGGCTTCGGCTTATCTGGTGGGGGCAGAGATAGAGGCGCGCCTGCACCTCCTCAAAAGGCTGGAGGTGATTTCCAACTTAGCGCTTATTTACAGCCAAGTGGATATGGGAGACCGCGTAAGAGGCCTGGCCGGCGAAAGTCAAGCCCGCTACCGACCTCTTTATGGGCAGGCCCCCTATATCGCCAATCTCATCCTCACGTATACGTCCCCTTCTCAGGCTTGGCAAATCACTGGCGCCCTCCAGCAGATTGGCCCCCGCATCTTCTGGGTAGGCGACAACCTCAATCCCACCGTCTATGAGATGCCCCGGCTCGTAAGCGACCTCACTATCCGCCGCAAACTCGGCCGCTGGTATATCCAGCTCCAGGCCCGCGATATATTCAACCAGCCCTTTGTCTATCGCCAAGATACCAACCTCAACGGCCGCATAGAGAAAAACGAAGATATCGTCATCCGCTACGTGCGAGGCTCCGAGTGGAGTGTGCAGGTGGGAGTGGAATGGTGAAGTTATACCATTTGCAATCAGAAACCTTCTGAACGGAGGGGGGTTTTGGGGGCGGGGGGGGGGCCCGGGGGGGGGGGGCCCGCCGCGCACCGGGGGCGG
>JAVVHK010000186.1:0-3217 GCA_032249525.1 Bacteroidota bacterium
CTCGTCTCATAGATATTGTTAAGGCCTCTCTTCCTAAGCAGGAGCGCCGTAAGGCCTTTGAGCAGTTATTCTTAGAGCTAAGCGAAGCCATGGTTGCTGAAAATGCCGACTGGGCTCTGCCAGAAATCCAAAAATATGCGCAGTCGGTATTTAGCCAGCTCAAGCGCACTGTCATGCGAGAGGTCGTTCTTTCCGAAGGCATACGTTTAGATGGCCGCAAGACAAATGAAATCCGGCCTATCTATTGCGAAGTGGGCCTTTTGCCTTACACGCATGGCTCAGCGCTTTTTACTCGGGGGGAAACGCAGGCCCTGGCCACCGTGACCATTGGCACCAAGCTGGATGAGCAAATCATTGATTACGCCACCCAGCAGGGCAGTAAAAAGTTTCTCTTGCAGTATAACTTTCCGCCTTTTTGCACGGGGGAGGTGAAGCCCTTGCGGGCGCCGTCTCGTCGGGAGGTGGGCCATAGCCACCTGGCTGAGCGCGCACTAAAACAGGTTATTCCCCAGGAGGGAGAGTTTGCCGAATATACTATTCGGGTGGTGTCCGACATCTTAGAGTCTAATGGCTCTTCCTCCATGGCGACCGTATGTGCAGGATCGCTGGCCCTCATGGATGCGGGGATTCCTATCAAGGCTCCCGTGGCTGGCATATCTATGGGGCTGATCTGGGAGAGTCCAGAACGTTATGCGGTGCTTACCGATATCTTAGGGGATGAGGATGCTTTAGGAGACATGGACTTCAAGGTTGCTGGCACCGAAAATGGCCTTACCGCCTGCCAGATGGACATCAAGATACAGGAGCTTTCGTATGAGGTTCTCCACAAAGCCCTTATGCAGGCTAAGGAAGCTCGGCTCTTCATCCTGCAAAAAATGAAAGAAGTTCTGCCAGCTCCTCGTCCTGAACTTTCGCCCTTAGCCCCTCGCATTTATCGGCTTACTATTCCAGCGGAGTACATTGGGGCTGTGATTGGGACGGGGGGTAAGGTGATCCAGGAAATCCAACGTACCACAGGTACGACAGTTACCATTGAGCAGGTTGGTAACGAAGGGGTCGTTGTCATCTATGCTCAGGATAAGGAGGCTCTAAACAAAGCCGCCGCGCAAATTCAGGAAATCGTCGCTGAGCCAGAAGTGGGCAAAATCTATTCGGCTCGCGTGAAAATGCTCAAAGAAGCTGGCGCCGTAGTGGAGTTTATGCGAGGGAAAGAGGGTTTCTTACATATTTCTGACATTGTGCCCTATCGGGTGAGGAGGGTAGAGGATGTTTTGCAAGTAGGTCAGCAGCTGGAGGTGAAGTACCTGGGTATAGACGCTCGTACCGGCAAGTACCGGGTTAGTCACAAGGCCGTGCTGAATGGAAACGCTGGCGAGGTGAAGACCTCCTCTGGACGCTCCTCTCCAGGTCTTCTTCGTCGGCCGAATCGGTCAAGACCCGCTCCCCACTCACCGCATAAGCCCCGTCGCCGTGAGTAATATTCTTGTAACAGGGGGAGCGGGTTTTATTGGCTCGCATCTCGTAGAGACCCTACTCAGGGCAGGTCATCAAGTCACTGTCTTAGATAACCTCTCTACGGGCCGGCTGGGTAATCTGGCCTCCCTTATGGAGACTTTTCCTGGGCAGCTGAGTTTTGTCCAGGGAAACGTAGAAGATAAAAGGACCGTCCGATCTTTGGCCTCGGGTAAGGAGGCTATCTATCACTTGGCTTCTGTGGTGGGGGTCAAGCGGGTTTTGCAGGAGCCTTTAGCTACGGTGTTGGAGGGGCTCAGAGGGGTGGATTATGTTTTGGAGGTAGCGGCACGGGAGGGTATCCCTACTCTGGTAGCCTCTACCAGCGAAGTTTACGGGCGCCTGCAAGAAGTCCTACCCAATGTTACCAGCTTATCGGAAGACATGCCTCTCCTTTTGGGTTCGCCCGCTAAGCATCGCTGGGTCTATGCGATTACCAAGCTGGCGAAAGAGGCCCTCGCTATTGCCTATCATCGGGAGCGGGGAGCGCCCTTCGTGGTGGTGCGCTTCTTCAATACCGTGGGCCCTCGCCAGTCCGCTGCCTACGGCATGGTCATTCCCAACATGGTGAAGGCCGCCCTAACTGGGAAACCCATCCCTATATATGGCGATGGTGAGCAGCGCCGATCCTTCCTCCATGTGAGCGACGCCGTGGAAGCTATCTATCGGCTCCTCTTCCATTCCCCTCAGCCTCCCTGGGGAGAAATCTTCAATGTCGGTAATCCCATAGAAATATCTATCCGAGCCTTGGCCGAAAAAATCAAAACCTTGACAGGTAGTTCGTCTCCCCTCCAGTTTATTCCTTACGAGGAGGCTTACGGGGAAGGCTTTGAGGACATGCGCGTTCGGACCCCTAATATCACCAAAATCTCCACGTGGATAGGCTGGACTCCCAAAAAGTCCCTCGATGAAATCCTGATAGAAACGATCACCTACTATAAGCAAACTGTTCCAAGCCATACTGTATAGCCTATGCGATACCTACTTTTTTTGACAGGGCTACTTTTAGCCCAGAAAGCCTTTGAGGGTACAGTCGTTTATTCCGCTCGATTTGAAGGAGAAATGGCCAAACAGCTGGGGGATATGCTGCGGGCCTCCCTCCCCGAACGCTTCGTTCTTTACTATCGGGGCGATAAGGTGCGGATGGACATGGGAGAGACCATTCTGCTTGCAGACTACTCCGCTAAGAAGGCCTATATTCTCAACCCCTCCCTTCAGACTTATACGGAACAGTCCATAGAAGGGCAGGACAAGTCCGATGAGAATAAGCCCGAAGTGAAAAAAACTAAGGAGAAGACGAAGATTCTGGGGTATGTGGCGGAGAAATATGAGGCTACTGTGGCGAGCGAGCAGGGACCTGTAAAGTTAGAAATATGGGCTACCTCCCAGCTCAAGGGTCCTCAGCACGGAAAAAATCCTCTGGCTTCGGGGGTGGAAATCCAAGGTTTTCCCCTCAAGATCGTCAGTCAGGTCTCGGGCATTGATTTGAAAATAGTCTTCTTAGCAACGGAAATAAGCCAAACGCCCCCTGCCGAAGACCTCTTTCAGATTCCTGCCGGTTACGTGAAAGAGGAGAGTGAAGAAGTGCCCCAAGATTGATCTTACGCTCCCTTTTCCGAGGGAATGAAAGAGCTCGCCCTGAACAGCCCCCTACGGAGTTTGCTACCACGTTGCTGAAGCTTGGTTCTCTGGGAGACGATTGAGC
>JAVVHK010000187.1:0-3203 GCA_032249525.1 Bacteroidota bacterium
GGCGCTTTCTCGGCCGTAGGTGCGCCCACGATCATTGGCTTTGGCTGCACCATCAATGGCTCAGCCGCCTGCGGGAATGTGCCTGATCCGCCTTATGCCTTCAATGTGGAGCTCTTAGAAGGCTGTACGAACTCCGAAATCACCCTCTCCCAGACCGTCGGCCCCCAAGCCGACTGGCAGTATCCCGGGGGTAACCTTCTCAACTCCGCAGGTACGGGTACAGCTGTCGTCTGGTATCCTACGCAGGGCTGGTACAACCTCATCAAAGATGGAGCTCCCTATGGAAACCCTACCGTTACCTATACAGAATTTTTGAATATCTTCACGGATCGGCTTCTTCCTGGCATACGAACCTACTATGGTGGCCTGCCACTCAATCGGGTCTGTGCGGGCGAGGCGATAATAGTAGAACATATCCCAGCGCTTGGGCGATTTGGGGATGCGAATACGACGGAGTGGCAATGGACATTCCCAGGCGGATCTATTGACGCCGCGGGTAATCCTGTGCCGCCCAGTGTGCGGGCGCAGCCGGACCCGGGGGCTATTTACTACCTTAATCCCGGCGCCTATCCCATCATCCTTCGCGCCAAGCACGACTGCTGCGGCTGGTCTCGGCCCATCGTAGATACCATCTACGTCCTTCCGAAGCCTCAGGTGAGTATTATTGGCCCCGACGAGATATGTGCTACGGGGCCCATGCCGACATTTCAGGCGGTGCCTTCTCTTCCTCTCTCTATTGACCCTGATCCCGAGTTTCAGTGGTTCATCAATAGCACGCCGCAGACTTTCACCTTCGTCCCCTACTCGGCGGGTGGGCACCTCTTTACGCCAGCCAGCCTTAATAATAACGACACTATCAAAGTCCGGATTCGGTCCTCTTCGCCCCTGTACTGTTATGATGCGGTGCTCTCCTGGGCTAAAAAGGTGATCACTGTGAGTGCCCCTTCGCAGGGCGGTTTTGCCTACATAAATTCGCCGGGCATCACCAGCTTGCAAGTCTGTCCGGGTGAGCAGCATACCGTGGGGGTCGTCGGCCAGTCCAATACCCCCTACACCACCTACCAGTGGCAGGTTAGTACCGATGGTGGCGCTACCTGGACGGATGTGCTGAGTGGCGTAGTGCCGACCATCACCACGGCGCCTATCATCAACGATCCCACGCTGTATCGCGTCGTGGTCAAAAACGGCTCATGTCCAGCAGATACTTCCACGCCGGTGACCTTTACGCTAAGCGCCGGCGCTAATCCGGGCATAGCTTCCGTCAATCCGGATACGATATGTCCTGGGCAGACCGCAACCTTGCAGGTTACGGGTGCCAGCGGTGCCATTGTGTGGGAGTTCACCACTACGCCTTGGATAGCTACCAGCTGGACGACCACGAGTTACACCTCGGCGACGTTCACAAGCTGGCCGCTTACGCAGACGACCTACTTCCGGGTGAAGGCCGTTGCGGGCTCTGGCCCTTGCGCCGCCGCCTACTCCAATGTGGTGGCCGTATATGTCCATCCAGCACCCGTCGCTGGCAACATCTTAGTAGACCCCAATCCGGCCTGCAGCGGTTCCAATGTGCTCTTAGTCTTAGACGGATATAGCGGCGACTCCATCCAATGGCAGCAGCTCGTAGGCGCTACCTGGACGAACATCGGTCCAAACTCCTCCAGCTGGACCTTCGGCCCTATTACTGGAACCACCTATATCCGAGCGCTCGTGTATAACCAGGGCTGTGGGCCTGCTATTACGCCTGTAAAAACCATTAATGTCGTTCCGGGTACCAACTACGGTGTCAATCTGGCGGTTTCTGCTAATCCTATTTGCAGTGGGGATGCCGTTACCTTTACGGCTATTCCTACGGGGGCTCCACCTTCGCCTACCTTCCAGTTTTATGTGAATGGCACCCCTGTGGTCTCCACCGGCAATACCTTCACCACGAGCACCCTAAACGACGGCGACAGCGTGTGGGTGGTGATGAGCGTAACCAGTGCTTGTGGCTCAGGTACCTTCGTCTCTAATAAGATTTACATGACGGTCAATCCCCGTCCTACGGTTAGCATTTCGGCAGCGGCCCCCGGTCCCTACTGCGAAGGCACGCCTGTCACCTTCAATGCTACCGTTTCACATCCGGGTGCCACGGTGGAATGGTACGTTAATGGCATCTTCACGGGTGTAACCGGTACGACCTTCACCACCACCAGCCTCAATAACAACGATAGAGTCCATGCGGAAGCCGTCTTAGGCCCCTGCCGAAGCGCCCCGTCCAATCAAATCCAAGTCACTATTCTGCCTCAGCCTACGGTGGTCATCTCGGCCGATCACAATCCCATCTGCGAAGGAACCCTCGTCACATTTACGGCTGTGGCTTACAATGCTGGGCCTTTCCCCACATACCAATGGCAAATCAACACGGGCTCTGGCTGGGTTGACCTCCCCGGCGCTACGGGCAATATCTGGGCTTCCGACACGCTCAAGCACAACTATGTCATTCGCTGCGTCGTTACCAGCACTAGCGGCTGCTCGGGCCCCGGTTCTATCTCTAATCCCATCACTATGGTGGTGAATCCTCTTCCGACGGTGTCTATTACAGCTTCTGCGACGAGCATTTGCCAAGGGCAGCCAGTTACTTTCGTCGCTACCCCGACTAACGCAGGTCCCTCCCCCTCGTATCAATGGTACATCAACTCCGTGCCCGTCGGACCCAATGCCAATGTCTTCACCACCACTTCCCTCAATAATGGCGATGTCGTAACCTGTGTGGTAACTTCTACGGCGGGATGTTCTGACCAGACCCTTTCCCGCTCCAATGCTATCGTGATGACCGTCAATCCCATCCCGTCGGTTGTAGTCAATCCGGTGGATCCCGTCGTATGCGCAGGCGATCCTGTGACCTTCTCGGCCTTGGTAACGGGTGGTTACCCCGGCCCGCTCACTTATGAGTGGTATGTGAATGGGGTGGCCCAAGGCGTAAACGCCCCCTCATTTGGCCCTGTGGTCCTAAATAATGGGGATCAAGTTCAGGTTTCGGTGCAAACGGCGGCGGGATGTGAGAGTGGCCTATCGGCCCCCAGCACGGTGACGGTGGAACCTCTGCCTATCACTAATATCACTGCCTCAGCGACGACGGTGTGTGCTGGGCAGAGCGTGAGCTTTACGGCGAACGTCTTCCCACCTGCGGTCAATCCCACCTATGATTGGCAGGTCAATGGCGT
>JAVVHK010000188.1:0-3141 GCA_032249525.1 Bacteroidota bacterium
TTTCCTGGGTTGAGGAGGCCTTTGGGGTCAAAGGCCGCTTTGAGTCGGCGCATGAGCGCTAATTCCGTTTCGCTAAACTGGATGCGCATGTAACGTTTTTGCACCCAGCCCACGCCATGTTCGCCTGAAAGGGCCCCTCCTCGCTTCACGACAAATTGGAAAAGCTCTTCCACTGCCTGGGGGATAATCTCATTCCAGACCGACGGGGGGAGGTTATCTCGGAGAATATTCACATGGAGGTTGCCATCGCCCACATGACCATAGCATACGGAGCGGAAGCCGTAGTGCTGACTGAGGCGTTTGACCTCGGCGAGGAGGGCAGGGAGGTGGGACCGAGGGACCACGGTGTCTTCTTCCTTATAGGGGCCGCTGGATTTGACTGCAATGCCTAAGCACCGTCGCAGCCGCCATAATCGTTCCCGTTCGGCCTCACTCATAGCGTACCAGCTCTGCTGGGCTCCCCGTTGGTAAGCTATCTCCTCCGCACGGGCAGCCTCCTCCTCCAACTTATCGGGATAATTGCCATCCAACTCTATGAGGAGGAGCCCCCCATACTCGCTGGCATCGTAGAGCTTTTCGCCTAAGTAGCTCTCGCCAAAGCGGACAGCCTCCTGCTCCATGAATTCCAGCGCACAAGGGAGGATACCTTCTCGGAGAATCTCCACCACTGCCTTTAGGGCCGCTTGCATATCGGGAAATCCGACGAGCAGGGTGCGCCGATGCTGAGGCGCAGGCAAAAGCTTTAAAGTCGCCTTATAAATGACGGCCAAGGTGCCCTCACTCCCCACTAAAAGCTGGGTGAGGTTGTAGCCGGTGGAGTTCTTGAGGGTGGGCGTGCCTGTGCGGATAGGGGTTCCATCAGGAAGAAACGCTTCCAGAGCCAGCACATACTCCCGGGTCGTGCCATACTTGATAGCGCGCACCCCACCCGCATTATGAGCGATATTGCCGCCAATCGTACAGCTTCCTCGGCTGGAGGGGTCCGGCGGATAAAATAACCCCACCGCCTCCACCGCCCGATGCAGCTCCTCCGTAATAACCCCCGCCTCCACCTGCGCCTGGAAGTTGGTCGTGTCAATCTCTAAGATGCGGTTTAGCTTTTCTAAGGAGACGACCCAGCCGCCCCGCACGGGGAGCATCCCGCCGCTCAGACCAGTCCTTCCCCCCGCTGGAATAATAGGAATGTCCTTCTCATAGGCATAACGAAGTACGACTTGAAGCTCCTCGGGCGATTGTGGAAAAGCCACCGCATCCGGAAGAAATCGCAGGTCTTCCGTCCAATCGTGACTGTAGGCCTCGCGGGTCTCAGGCCGATCATCTACGCAGTCAGGAAGTCTCATGCTCAGGCACTCATAACCAGCTCTTGCCCTACGGAGATAAGTTCCATAGCGCGAGCCTTTGTGGGCGCTTCCGTGTATATGCGCAAAATAGGTTCCGTTCCCGAAGCCCGAAACATAATCGCTTCTCCTCCTTCCAAAATGAGTTTATAGCCGTCGGTGCGGTCTATCTCTTGCACAGCGCGGCCCCCAAGGGTAGCAGGCGGCTTCTCCTTAAGCAGGTTCAAAATGGCGGCTTTCCTTTCCTCCGGTAGGTGCCAGTCCAGCCGGTCTACGGCAAAGGGCCCTACTACTTCATAGATTTCTTGAATCAGAGATTCCAAACTTTTTCCAGTTTGGCGAAGCATTTCCAAAATAAGTAAGGCGATGAAGGTGCCGTCCCGTTCGGGCAAGTGGTCGGGGATAGCCACGCCGCCCGATTCCTCGGCTCCTAAGAGCGTATCGGGGTTGGCTTGCATGCGCTCCGCTACATATTTGAAGCCGACGGGGGTAATCTCTACGGGGAGGCCTTTTTTGCGGGCATACTCGCCTATGCGGGTAGCACAACTCACACTCAAAATGACCCGCCCCCGCTTTTGCTGATAAGTTACCAGATAATGCAAGACCAGCAGAATGATATGATGGGCATCCATGTAGGTGCCTCCCCGTCCCATCATGCCGATCCGGTCAGCATCTCCGTCTAAAATAAACGCAAAGTCCAGCTCTTTTTCCTGCATGAAGAGGGCGAGGTCGCCGAGATTTTTGGGAATAGGTTCTGGGTTTATACCGCCGAAGCTGGGATTGTAAGTACATCGGAAAGCATAGACATTAGGGAGGAGCCGGGGAAAGATGCGCTGACCTGCGCCGTACATAGCGTCAAAGCCTATTTTGTAGGGGAGCTGGGAGAGGGCTTTGAGGTCAAAGCGAGAGCGGATGTAGTTTTGGTAGAGGGCTTCCATGTCGTAGATTTCTATTTGGCGGGTGGAGAGGAGGGTTTCCCAGTCGGTGGCGGGTGGTGGGGCGGAGTCGGGGATGAGGGCTTCTATTTCGTTGAGGAGGGAGACTGGGGCGGGGCCGCCATAAGGAGCTTTGAGCTTGTAGCCAAGGTAAATGGGAGGATTATGAGAAGCCGTAAGGACAATGCCTAAGTGGCACTGATGCTGCACGGTGGCTAACGAAACCATAGGAGTCGTTACAAAGTGAGGGCTGAGATAGACTTTGACGCCTTGGCTGGCCAAGTAAGTAGCTACCTCCTGAGCAAATTCCCCCGCCATAAAACGACAGTCATAGCCTATCATGACTTTGGGGCTGGCGTGGTGGCGCCGAAGCCAAGCAGCAGTGCCGTGAGCAATCCGACGTACATTGTCAAAGGTGAAATCTTTAGCAATGATGGCGCGCCAGCCGTCGGTACCAAAGCGAATCGCACTCACAATACAAAAGTAAGGTGGGGTTAGCAGAAATCCGTCCGCCTCATGAACCTTCTCTCGTGCCAATCCACTTTCCCCGCCAGCCCTGAGGAGACGGCCCCCCGCTATTCGCCAAAATTTTCCCATACTCGTAGTATGTGCGACTTTGTGCACCTGCATGTGCATACCGAATACAGCTTACTGGATGGGGCATCTCGGATTCCTGAGCTCATGGCTCGTGCCAAAAGCTTAGGCATGCGGGCTATCGCCCTCTCAGACCACGGCAACCTCTTTGCTGTCCCATCCTTCTACCAAGCCGCCCAAGAAGCAGAAATCAAACCTATCATTGGATGTGAGTTTTACTTTTCTGATCACTGGGAGTTCGTCAAAGATAAAACCCTCTATCATTTCCTCCTCCT
>JAVVHK010000189.1:0-3126 GCA_032249525.1 Bacteroidota bacterium
GCCCGGGGGGGGGGGGGGGGGCCCCCCCCGGGGCCCCCCCCCCCGCCAAAACCTCTCTCCATTCAGAAGGTTTTTGATTGCAAATGGTATTAGTGAGCTTACCCATAGAGGTAAGGGCACAAAAATATTCACTACGCTGGGGGCGGCGTACATTTGCTAAGATGCAGGCGGCCTACATTGTAGATGGGCTTCGGAGTCCATTTGGGCGATATGGGGGGCGTTTAGCGGCCGTGAGGCCAGATGACTTAGCGGCGTACCTTATCCAGAAGCTGGTGGAGAGGTATCCTCAGATTCCCTCGGAGCGCTATGACGAAGTGGTATTGGGCTGTTCCAATCAGGCTGGTGAGGATAATCGGAATGTAGCCCGGATGGCGGTTCTCCTCGCGGGGCTGCCGGAGAGCGTTCCGGGGGTTACGGTTAATCGGCTCTGTGCTTCTGGACTGGAAGCGGTGATTTATGCAGCCCGGATGATCGCTGTAGGCGAAGCGCACCTGGTGCTGGCGGGCGGGGTAGAGTCCATGAGCCGAGCCCCCTTTGTCATGCCTAAGGCGGAGGTGGCCTTCTCGCGAAAAGCCGAAATCTACGACACTACTATCGGCTGGCGCTTTGTCAATCCCCGCTTAGCTGCCAAATACCCCCCCTACAGCATGGGCGAAACCGCCGAAAATGTCGCAGAAAAGTACGGCATTTCTCGTGAAGAGCAAGATGCTTATGCGCTTCTTTCGCAGCAGCGTTATGCTCAGGCTAAGGCCCGGGGCTTTTTTGCGGGGGAGATTTGTCCTATCCCCTTGCCGGACGGCACGACGATGAGCGAGGATGAGCATCCTCGGCCGGACACTTCTTTGGAAAAGCTGGCCAAACTGCGGTCGGCCTTTCGGGAGGGAGGTACGGTAACAGCAGGAAATAGCTCAGGCATCAATGATGGGGCAGCGCTTCTCTTAATAGTTAGCGAGGAGGCGCTGCGTCAGTATGAGTTACGCCCCTTAGCCCGAATTGTGGGCGCCGCGACGGCGGGGGTAGACCCCAGCTACATGGGTATTGGCCCTGTCCCCGCTACCCAAAAGCTCCTACGTCGGGTGGGAGTACGTCTGGATGAGATAGAGCTTATTGAGCTAAATGAAGCCTTTGCGGCGCAGGTGATAGCCTGTGAGCGTCTCTTGGGCATAGACCGCAGCCGCCTAAATGTTCATGGAGGGGCTATTGCCATAGGGCACCCCTTAGGGGCTACGGGGGCTCGGTTGGCCTGGACGCTGACCCGGAGCCTTCATCATTACCAGAAACGCTTAGGCTTAGCCACCCTTTGTGTCGGGGTTGGGCAGGGGGTGAGCCTCCTCATAGAACGCGTCTCCTAACGGCCCCCTTCTCTCGGCTTGGAGCTTATGAGGCCGGAATTTTCGTATCTTTGCGCCCCTATGATTATCATAGAGCAGCAAGAAGGGGAGAATCTGGAAAAGATGCTGCGCCGTTATAAGCGGAAGTTTGACCGCTTAGGGATAGCCCGGGAGGTACGTAATCGGATGTACTATATTCCGAAGTCGGTCCTTCGGCGGGAACAGATCAAGCGGGCTGCCTACCGCCAGCGCCTCCTGCAAGAGATGCAGGAATAGGCGGTGCTCTTAGGTATTGAAACTTCTTGCGACGATACGGGTGTAGCGCTCTACGATGGAGAGCGCATTCTTGCAGAAGTAGTTTATCGCCAAGGCATTCATGCGGCTCATGGGGGCGTTATTCCGGAGTGGGCTTCGCGGGAGCATGAGGTTCGGCTCCCGCAGGCCATTCAAGAGGTCTTTGCTCAAGGGGGAATAAGCTGGGAGGACCTGAAGGCTATAGCTGTGGCCCAAGGGCCGGGCCTTTTGGGGTCGCTCTTAGTTGGTTATACTTTCGCTAAGGCGCTGGCGGTGAGTAGCGGGATACCCCTTATCGGAGTGCACCACTTAGAAGCCCATATCGCTTCGCTCTACTTGGGTGAGGAGGTGCCGGCCTATCCGTTTGTAGCGCTTGTGGCTACGGGTGGGCATACGCACTTGTACCTGGTAGAGTCGCCTCTCACGTTTCGCTTAGTGGGGAAGACGCAAGATGATGCCGTGGGGGAGGCCTTTGATAAGATAGCCGCATGGTTAGGGCTGCCTTACCCCGGCGGCCCAGAAATAGAGAAGCTCGCTCAGCAGGGCAATCCCGACGCATACACCTTTCCCACCCCCCGCACGGAGGGGAAATGGGATTTTAGTTTCAGTGGACTGAAAACAGCTTTTTTACAAGCTCGGGCAGCGCATCCGGAAATGAGGGTGGAAGACCTCTGCGCGGCATGGCAGGAACGGGTGTTTCGGTATCTGATTGACAAAGTGGTGGGGTTTGCTCGGGAGGCGGGGGTGTCTCGGGTGGCTCTGGTGGGGGGAGTAGCAGCCAACGCACGCCTACGCTCCTTGTGGGAGGAGGCCGCCGATGCCGCCCATTTAAAGGCCTACCTGGCTCCGTTGCGTTACACCATGGACAATGCCGCTATGATAGCTGCCGCTGGCTGGCACCGGTACATCAATGGCCTTTACACCCCTCTCTTATCTGCGCCCTTCGCCAAAGGATAATACCACACTTCATGGGGTCCTACATCGGGGATTTCAATAATCCCCGCCGGCTCATAATGTCGGAAGTTGTTTTTTGCATAAAAAGGCACAGCCTCTAATCGGGCATAACACCATACTACTTCTACACCCCGTGCTTGGAGTAGGGGCCATGCAGCTTGAAGGAGTCGGGTACCAATGCCTGCTCTCCGCTGGTAGGCTGGGGCTGTGGCCATTCCCCGTAGTCGGTACGCATAACCCCCTACATCGGCCCAGGGAAAGGCCTCCTCATAAAAGGACGCCACCCCAACCACCTCGTTCTCTATGTAAGCGGCCAGGTGAAGGGTCGTAGGCGCTTCATCGCCTGGAAAGTGAGCACTTTCTACGGGGCGGCCTGGCCGCAGTACCTGCCAACGCAAAGGCAAAACCACCCGCCAATCCACCACCCGAACCTCCATTGGACAAAATTAGCCTTTACACCCGCCTTTGGCATCTAGTGCCATTTACAATCAAAAGCCTTTTGAATGGGGAGAATTTTTGGCCGCTCCGCCCCTTCGGGGCGGAGCGG
>JAVVHK010000190.1:0-3116 GCA_032249525.1 Bacteroidota bacterium
GGCGGGGGCCTTTGCGGATAGGAGCAGCCCTTTATGATGCGACTTCTACTTTTAATGCTTGGACTTTCAATACGGAGACTTTTGAGGATGCATTTCGGCTGACGGGCAATGAGATACCTCAAAATTCTATAGAGTGGACGCGGCCGTCGTTTCGGGTGGGAGCTCGATATGCTTTGTGGGGGGAGAGGCGGTTTTCGGTGGTACCGATGGCGGATGTGATAGCCTTTTCGGACGGGATGCGGAATGTACTGCTGCCAGGGCGCCCCATCAGTATAGATGTAGCCGGGGGCTTAGAGCTCAAATATCGGGACTGGGTAGCGCTTCGGGTAGGCGCCTCTACTTTTCAGCGGCAGCGGCGGTGGGATGGGCGATCATACTTGAGTTTTTATCCTACGGCTGGTGTCGGGTTTCGGATATGGTACTTTGGGATTGATTATGCTCTGGCGAACTTTACAGGTTTTTCGCAGGGGCTGTACTCGCATTTGATTTCGCTGCGGGTGGATTTAGCGCCGGAGCTTAGGCGGCGGCTTTTTCCGGTTAGGGGCGGGTGATTTTGAGGAAGGTGGGGCCGATGACGACTTCTGGGCAGCCGTAAGGGAGGGATAGAGTAGCGGACACTTCATAGGTGCCGGGCATGCCGAAAATGCGTTCCACAGGGGAGCCCTCCGCAGAGGTACCATCGCTAAAATGCCACACAATGCGGGTAGGTTTGAGGTGGCTGGGGAGCTCCACCCAGAAACGGATGGAGCGGCCGGCTTTTTCTTTACCAGAGGGCACATCGTGGCGCAGCACGATAGGTAAGCTGTCGCAGGGTTCGCCCCGCAGCAAAGCTACCCATGCATCAGCGTGGACGGGCGCTTCAGTGAAGCGATTTTCTTTTTGAGCGACGAGGAAGGTAGAAGTAGGCGTGGGAAGGATGGCGATAGCTTTTTCGGGGTAGGGGCCGCCGAGGGCTCTTTCCCAGAGGAGGCGGCCATGAGGGGAAAGGAGGCTAAGCCAGATGTCTTTTTGGCCGCGGTATTCGGGGTGTTCTATACGTTCGCTCTGGATGTAGCCGGCGGCCCAAATGTGCTGGTTGGGGTCTTCGGCGAGGCTGAGGAGGGTGCCTGTCGCGGCTGGTAGACTCCAGGTCTTTTCCCATAGGACCCGTCCTTCTGGGGCGATGGCGCTCAGGCCCCATTGCCCCTCGTACTGGCCGCCTACGAGCCATAGGCCGTTTCCCAGGATGAGGAGGGCCTCCAAACGAGAGGGAAATGGATGCTGGCGGAGGGAAATTCGCCAAAGTACTTGGAGGATATCATCTACAGCGAGGATGACAGGGTAGTTTTGAATTTCGCCGATAGCAGCGTATAGGCCGTTTTTGGCGAAGCGGAGGCGCTTGATATGGCCGGGCTGGCCGAAAAGACGTCGCTGAAGCACTTCCCCACTGCGGGCATTCAGAACGAAGAGGACAGGCTGGAGGCCAATTGTAGTATCCTCCCAGGTAGCGCCGCCCACCAGAAGGGTATGGTAAGGAGAGAGCGTAAGCGTATAAGCAAAGTCTGGGTAAGGGCTTCCCCAGCGGCGCTGCCAGAGAAGAGCCCCCGTCTCCACATGCACCGCTCCCACCCAGAAATCCGCCCGGTGAGAGGGGGGCATCTCTTCGGGATGGGTGAGCGCCGAACCCGTAATCCCACAAAAATACAAGATACTATCGGCAAGCGCCAGATCATAAATCCGATCAGGTCCTAATCCCCCCGGCCGAATTTGCCAAAGTATCTCCCCCTCAGCAGAGACGCAGGCAATCCATCCGTCTGGCAGCATTTGGGGCGTCTCTTGATACTCACCTGCGATTATCAGGCGGCGGTCAGGGGTTAGGAGGGCGGCGAGGGGCGTCTCATGCGCCGGAGTCCCCACAAAAAAGTGCCTTTGGAGCGTGTAGTGGGCATTCTGGGCCCAGAGGAGCCCTAAGAGGAGCCAAACGAGGGAGGCGACCTGCCGCACCCTGCAAAGCTAAGCTACCTTTGTGAGGTGGGCGTGGATGTGATGACGATAGTAGCGCACCCGGATGATGCGGAGCTGGGGGCAGGGGGGACGCTTTTGCGGTGGCGGGCCGAAGGCGCTAAGCTGGTCATGATAGAACTGACAGCAGGGCAATTGGGCACTCGGGGTTCTCCCGCCTTGCGCTGGCAAGAAGCGCAAAAAGCAGCCCGTATCCTGAAACCTATAGCCCGCCTCTGCTTAGGATGGGAGGATGGATTCTTCACGGAAACGCCGGAGAATCTCAAGACTTTGATAGACCTTATTCGGCGGTATCGCCCTCGTCTTGTGATTACAAATGCCCTGTCAGACCGGCATCCTGACCATGGACGAGCGGCCCGACTCGTAGAGCGCGCGGCCTGGCTGAGCGGCCTCCGAAAAATCCACACCCTCTACCCGCCTCATCGGCCCCATAAGGTGCTCTTCATGATTCAAGACCGATGGCAAATGCCCAGCCTCGTGGTAGACATCTCCGCCTATTGGGAAGCCAAACTATCCCTCCTCTCAGCCTACCGAAGCCAGTTTTTCCGCGAAGAGGGGGACTTGGAACCACCGTCCTACCTGACAAGGCCTACCTTTTTTCCGCATTTAGAGGCGCGAGCGAGAGAAATGGGGCATTTTATTGGGGTAGCGCTGGGGGAAGGATTTGTGGTGCGAGGACCTTTGGCCGTGTCGGATTATCGCCTGCTATAAAAAAGGCCGGCCCGGAAGAATGGCCAGCCAGAGTTTTTCAGATAGTCTGGAAGGTCAGCGAATCGTGATATTGACGGGGGCCTGATTATCCCCCTGGACGGAGGCCACGCGATCGCAGGCCTCGTTATTATAGGGGTCGTAGTTGATAATGACGGTGTGATTTTGGGTACTCAGCTGGATGATCCCTTTGACGGGCACGCGTAAGATGCAGTTACCTAAGACTTTGAGGGAGTCGGTAACTTGGGTGGTGAAGGGGCGATTGCGACGGGAGGTGCCTTGTGCGCTTCCGCCGATGAACCACACATCATCCCAGCGCATCCAGGTGTTTTGGCCTTGGGTTTGGCGGTACTCGCGAATGGCACTCCACTGGATAGTACCATTGGGGGTAGTTACTATGTGGCGGC
>JAVVHK010000191.1:0-3115 GCA_032249525.1 Bacteroidota bacterium
AGAGGTGACGGAGAGAAGCTAAAAGATGTGCTGGAAGGCGAAGAAGGTCTGTAGGCCTTCGCGGCTGCGGGCGATGTCCCATCGCAGGATGGTGCTTTGGTTCCAGCTGAGACGTAGGCCCATGCCTGGGGCGCCGCGCCAGTCGTAGGTTCCCATATGCCGAGGGGACTCCCAGACGCGCCCCGCATCGTAAAAGGCCACGGCCCCCAAGCCCCAGTCCTGTCCCAGCAGCCGAAACACATAGAAGCGGGCCCGCAGCTCCGTATTCACGAGGGCCGTTACAGGCGCCACAAAGCGGGTTTCCCGATAGCCCCGAAGCGACCGAGCACCCCCCAGCACCAATATCCCCCCAGCCTCCGCCTGGGAGGAGAGATCATACAGCTCTATGAAGTTTATCCGAGGACCCCAAATGTAACCCCAAGCTATGAGCTGCGCTAACACCAAGCGGCCCATCCCGCCCCGCCAAGTCGCCAAAGGATGAAAGTGCACCGCTTGAAGCATGACTTTATTCATTTCAAAGTCAGACCCTAAGCGCTTCGTTTGCAGTTCGTGAGAGTATTCTAAAAAGACTCCCCGCGACGGGTCCGGCTCAAAGTCCCGCGTATCATACATGAGGGCCCACGCCACGATACTGCTAAAACTATACCGCCCATCCGGTCGATACCCGGCCAAGCGAAACCGATCCCACGTCCCATCCTGCTGCTGAAGGTCAAATAACGTAGGCCGCTGCTCCGCTTCGACCTCCTCACCCGTGACTGTCTTCGCTTTGAAGACCTGCCCCTTGTAGGAGCGAAACCGGGTAAAGAGCGCCTCATAGCCTATGAAAACCCTTACACGCCCCCCCAGAAATAGCCGCTCCAAAGCGATATTATAGAGCTGTTCGTCATGTATCATTTGGTTGTAGTACTTGTCGGTGTAATAGCGCCCGTCGGGGCCCAGCTCTGCGAGGGCTAAGTTTTCCTCGTATTCGTTTATCTGGAATGTGCGCACAATCCCCGTGCGTTTGTCGCGGGCCCGCAAAGGCCCATAGGTAGCATAGCCGATCCCCCAGTACTGGTCATTAGGGTCAATGAAGTTGTCTATATCGAACCGCATCCGCCATCGCTTATTGAAGAGGTAGGGCACATCGATGTTGAGCGCATAGGAGAATCGCCCATTTTGGTAGATGAAGAAGCTGGGGGCGATGCGCACACGGTAGGGCGTATAGGCAAAGAAGGGGTCGGTTCTTCGGCCATTGAAGTAGACATAGCCCTCGGCCCCTACCCCCCAGCCCCGAATCGGATCATACCCAAAGCGCGGCAAGCCCGTGATGAAAGTCCCCTCACGCTTCATTTTGAGCTCGTGGTCACTAAGGCGCTTGGAGGGATGAATGTAAAAGGGCGGCTCCGGAGTAAGCAGCCCGGTATCTGGGTCCTGTGCCCGCAAACCTCCATAGACTAAGCACAGGCAGGTCATGAAAGTTTTAGGGGCCGGGGTTTTCCAGAGAAGCTTCCTCATGACCTTGCGAAGGTAGGCATTAGAAGGTAGATGGGGGTGTAAGGGCTGATTTTTTTGAGGCGGTGATGGGAAAGTCCCGGGGAGATTTATAGTCAGAGGCTTTGGCTTCTGAGGGGGTTGGGCTGACGCTCTCAGGAGAGGTAGTTTTTGAACTGGGCGGCGAGGTCTTCGGCTTCTTTTTGAGTGGGGGCTTCGGCGTAGATGCGGAGGATGGGTTCGGTGCCGGAGGGGCGGATGTGGACCCATTTTTGGGGCCATTGAAGTTTGAGGCCGTCTATTTCTATGGCTTGGGCGGTGGGGCTAATGGCCTTGAGGTGGTTCCACAGGGCTTTCCAATCGGGTGGAGACTCTGAGAGGGGTACGCTTATCTTCACCTGATAGTAGGAGGGATAGCTTTCTCGCAGTTCATGGGCATTGGAGAAAGCTGTGAGGCGCGCCAGCATTAGGGTAATGCCCACCAGAGCATCTCGTCCGTAATGCACGGCTGGCCAAATGACGCCGCCATTACCCTCCCCGCCAATGACAGCCCCGACAGCTTTCATCTTCTGAACGACATGGTATTCACCCACTGCACTGGCATGGAAAGGTACGCCATACCGCTCAGCGACTTGCTGCACGGCTTGGGTGGTAGAGAGATTAGCAACGACTGGCCCCTTTTGCTGAGATAAGATGTAGTCTACTGCCACTACCAGCGAATATTCCTCTCCGAAAGGGGTTCCATCTGGTAAGAAGAAGGCGACTCGGTCCACATCGGGGTCTACGGCGATGCCCAGGTCGGCATGGGTTTCTTGGACGGCGCGGGAGAGGTCGGTGAGGTGGTGGGGGAGGGGTTCGGGCGGATGGGCAAAGCGCCCGTGCGGCTCACCATGGAGGACCTTTACGACTTGGGCGCCGAGGGCTTCTAAGAGGGGGGGCACATATAAGGCTCCTGCGCTATTGATGGCATCCAGCACTACCCGAAACCGCCGCGCTCGGATAGCCTCCAAGGGTAAAATCTCTTGGCGGAGGATAGCTTGGATGTGGAGGGAGAGGAGGTTTTCGGCGGGTTGGACGGGGCCTGGGGATTCGGTGGCGGGGAAGGAGAGGTTTTTGAGGTGTTCTTGGATGGTTTGGAGGGCGTGAGGTGGGAGGAATTCGCCGTGTTCGTTGAGGAGTTTGAGGGCGTTCCAGCCGGCGGGGTTGTGGGAGGCGGTGAGGAGGAGTCCGCCTGCGGCGCCGAGGGCGGGTATAGCTAAGGCGAGGGTGGGGGTGGTGGTGAGGCCGGCATCCCAGACTTCATGGCCGAAGGCGCGCAGGATTTGGATGGCGATGGGGCGGAGGATGGTTCCGCTGGGGCGGGCATCTTGTCCGACGAGGATGGGGACGGGTTTGCCGTGGGTTTCTCGGAGCCAGGCGGCCCACGCAGCTGTCCAGGTGGCTGCGTCAAGGGGGGTGAGGTTGTGGTGAGGTTGTCCTTCGGTGGTGCCGCGGATACCGGAGGCGGAGATGAGGAGGGGCATGGGGCGAAGGTAGGGGGATCGGTGGGATTTTTGGGTGGGGCCCCTTTTGGGCGCCGCCGCCTTTGGCGGCGGCGCCGGGGCGGGGCGCCCCCCCCCCGCCGGGCCCCCCCCCCCACAAA
>JAVVHK010000192.1:0-3108 GCA_032249525.1 Bacteroidota bacterium
ACTTTTGCCCATCGGCGTCCCTTCCATGCGATAAAAAAGCTCCCCATTCGGATAGAGAAAAAGAAAGGTGGGAAAGGCCCTCACCTGATACCGTTTGACCAAGGCCTCACTGCCAGGGGTGTTATTTTCTCCGCTGGCGGCGTAGATTTTGAGGGGAACGAAATGAGGGCGAATCAGACTATCAAACCACGGCCTACTGAGGACTTGGGCTTCGGTCCAGCGACAGGGGCCGCACCAAGTGGCTGATACCATGACCCAAAGAGGTTTTCGGGTTTTTCGCGCCTCTCTAAAAGCCGCCTCAATATCGGTAGTGTACTTCAAACCTTGAGCTCCTGCAAAGGAAAGCAGGAGAGCTATCACCCTTCCAGAGAGCATCGCATAAAGGTAGCTTAGAGGCCTATCCCCTGTTTTACCCAAGTGCATGGGTTATTTTAGCCTTTTCTAGAGTCTAACGCAAGATTTCCCGAGCGATGACGAGCTGCTGAATTTCGGAGGTGCCTTCTCCGATGGTACAGAGCTTGATGTCGCGGTAGTATTTTTCTACGGGGTAATCTTTGATGTAGCCATAGCCGCCGAAGATTTGTACGGCATCGTTGCAGATTTTGACGCCGATTTCGCTGGCATAGTACTTAGCCATGGAGCTATACAGATTGACGGGCTCTCCGATGTTTTTCTTGTAGGCAGCTTGGAAGACCAGCATTTCGGCGGCGGCGAGTTCCATGGCCATGTCGGCCAGCTTAAAGGCAATAGCCTGATGTTCTATAAGGGGTTTTCCGAACTGGGTACGCTGTTGGGCATAGGAGAGAGCCGCTTCATAAGCTGCCCGAGCAATCCCTAACGCCAACGCCCCAATAGAAATCCGCCCCCCCTCCAAAACCTTCATCGCCTGGTGAAACCCTTCTCCTACTTCGCCTATACGTTGCGCATCCGGCACCCACACCCCATCCAGTCCCACCCAGCTCGTCTCGCTGGAGCGCATCCCCAGTTTGTCTTCTTTTTTACCCGGGGTAAGGCCCGGCGTCCCCTTCTCAATAATGAATGCCGTGGCATTACGATGGGCTCGGCGCTCTCCCGTGCGAGCTATCACCACATACACATCTGCTGAAATCCCATGCGTAATGAAGTTCTTTTGTCCCGTAATCCGCCAACCTTCGCCCTCTTGCACAGCTACGGTATCCATATTGGAGGCATCGGAGCCCGTATTAGGCTCCGTAAGGGCCCAAGCGCCAATCCATTCCCCCGAAGTGAGCTTGGGAAGGTATTTCTGCTTTTGCGCTTCGCTCCCAAAGTAGTAAATATGCCCCACCGCTAAGGAGTTGTGCGCAGCCACGGACAGTGCAAAGCCCCCATCTACCTTGCCCAGCTCCATGATGGCCGCCACATACTCGTAATACCCTAGGCCTGCCCCTCCATACTCCTGCGGCACGAATATGCCTAAAAGCCCCAACTGCCCCGCCTCCCGAAATAGCTCTATAGGAAACCGCTGCGTTTCATCCAGCTCCCGAACTACGGGGGCCAGCCGCTCCTGCGCAAACTGCCGCACAATCTCCTGAATGTGCCGCACACTCTCCGGAAGCTCCAAGGAAAACGAGCCCACCTGCGTCGCTATCATCCCGTCCATGCAGGCAAATGTAACAAATCTTTTGTGCCCCTCGTTACTTCCAGGCGGCTTGCATTTTTGTGTATCTTTGCCTCATGCGCAAAGGCTGGCTATCCTTCCTGCTGGTGACCAGCTTTTTGTTAGGGCAGGCCGCCAAGTACCCTCCTAACCCCTATCAGAACCTTATGGCTGATGTCTATGCTCGGCACCCCCAAGTACCTAAGGGCCTGCTGGAAGCGGTCGCTTGGCGAGAAAGTCGTTTTTCGCCGCTCATCCCTGCCGAGCCCTCCTGCATGGGCATCCCACAAGGGTGGGGCCTCTTCGGCTGGATAGAAGACGGCCGGGGCTACTTCCGAGAAAATCTCCTCCTCATCGCTGAAAAAACGGGTTTCCCCATCTCTGAGCTCAAAACCAACCCCGCCCTCCAAGCCGAAGCCTTCGCCCGCGCCTATGAAACCTATTGCCAAGAGAAACATCTCCCCCCGAAATCCCCCGAATCTGTAAAAAACTTCCTCATGGCGATAAGCTACCTGCCCCTTCCCGAAGACCCCGTAAATGACTTTGCGCTTCAGAGCGAACTCTTTGAGACTTTTCGCTTTTTGACGGACCCCGAGGCTGCCGCTCAGTACCACTTCCCTAAATGGGAAATTAGCTTACAGGATTTTTTCGGTAAAAACTATTCCCTTCTGGCCTTTTCTCCCGTCCGCATCGTCGGTGAAGAAGTGCAAACCGTAGACGGCACCCCCTTCCAGCGCACGAATAATGCCGATTATTCGGGGGCCATCTGGGACCCTGCCCCCAGTTGTAACTACAGCTCCCGAAATGGCACTTCCATCACCCATGTAACCCTCCATACCGTCCAGGGCACTTACGCAGGAGCTATCTCTTGGTTTAAAAACTGCAGTGCGCAGGTCTCAGCGCATTATGTGATTCGCTCTTCGGATGGGCAAATCACTCAAATGGTTCGGGAAGCGGACAAAGCCTGGCATGTCGGCACGGAAAATCCCTACACTATCGGCATAGAACACGAAGGGTACATCAATAATCCCAGCTGGTACACTACCGCCATGTATCATGCTTCGGCGGCTTTAGTGCGCGACATCTGCCAGCGTCGTGGCATCCCGCGCAATTCTACCTGGTTTGGGGATGCCTGTACGGGTTCCACCTCCGCCTGCCTCGTCAAATCCTGCATTCGTATAAAGGCCCACCAGCAGTACCCTAATCAAACCCACACCGATGTCGGCCCCTATTGGGACTGGAACCGCTATTATCAGCTTGTGGCAGGCCCGACCTATACTATCCAGCAGACCCTTACTGCCGCCTCGGGTACAGTTTATGATCCGGGAGGACCATCAGGGGATTATAGCAATAACCAGCGCTACTTTATCAAAATTGCCCCTCCGGGAGCCACGGCGATTACCTTGACTTTTCAGCAGTTCAATCTGGAAAATAACTTCTCAGCTTCTACGAAAGGCGGGGATTATCTTTATATTTATGATGGGGATACG
>JAVVHK010000193.1:0-3107 GCA_032249525.1 Bacteroidota bacterium
GCCCGGGGGGGGGGGGGCGGGCGGGGGGGGCGGGGGGCGGCCCCCCCCCCCGCCGCCCCCCCCCCCCCCCCACGCCGCCCCGCCCTGACGGGGCGGAGCGGCCAAAACCTTTCTCTATTCAGAAGGTTTTTGATTGCAAATGGTATAGGGCTAAGGGCGGTCCCATTACCCTTCAGCCATCTTATGGATTGGAGGTGAGACATTTCCTATTGGGGGGGCATACTGGATCTTTGAAGCTCGCGGAAAAAAGCGATAGTCTGGGCAATACCCTGAGAGAGGGGGATTTGGGGTTGCCAGCCTGTGGCTTTATAAAGTTTGTGGTAGGAGAGGGCATTGTGGCGCAGCTCGCCGGGCTTGGGGGGGAGGTGTTTTGGGGGATGGGAGACGCCCACGGCCTGCGCAATAGCGTGATAGAGCTCTAAGACCGAGGTTTGCTGACCGGTTCCGACGTTGAAGGTTTGCCCTTGGGTAGTGTCGGGATGACGCAGTACCCGTAGGAAGGCCTGCACCACATCGCTCACATAGGTAAAGTCTCGCGTTTGGAGGCCATCGCCGTAGATGTGGGGGATTTCGCCTTTGAGCAGGCGATAAGTGAAGATGGCGACGACCCCTGCCTCTCCAAAGGGATTCTGGCGGGGGCCATAGACATTGGCTAAGCGCAGGGTAGTCCAAGTGCCGCCGTAGAGTTTCATGAGGCGAGAACCGTAAAGTTCGCCTGCCAGTTTAGCAATGCCGTAAGGGGCTTCGGGCTCTGGGCAGACCTCCTCCGAGATGGGCAGGACAGCTTTTTCGCCATAAATAGCCCCTCCTGTAGAGGCAAAGATGACCCAAGGCTTTTGGGGGGCTGCTGCGGAAATGAGATTGAGCGTACCCAAAATGTTGATTTCTGCATCGGTACGGGGTGCTTCTACGGAGGTGCGCACATCTACCTGCGCGGCCAAGTGAAAAATAACCTCAAAAGTGTGGGTTGCAAAGAACTCTTGTAGAGCGCTTGGGTTGCGCAGGTCTATTTCGTAGAGGGGGATGGAGGAGGGTAGATTTTCTCGGCGGCCGGTGGAGAGGTTGTCCAGGGCAATGACCTCATGGCCTTCGTGCTGGAGGGCTTCGCAGAGGTGGGAGCCGATGAAGCCGGCGCCACCCGTAACGAGAATCCGCATGGGCCAAAGCTACGGCTTTCGGGGGAGGGTTATCTGGAAGGTTGTGCCCTGATGCGGCTGGGAAGCGACTTGGATCTGGCCGCCATGGCTTTCAATGATGGTTTTGACTAAAGGTAGGCCGAGGCCTGTGCCCCCTTCTCCGGCGGTTCCTGCCCGCACAGGCCGCTTAGCCGGGTCCCAAAGCGTCCGAAGCGTCTCCTCATCCATGCCGATCCCTTCATCCTGAATCCAAATCTTATCCTCCGCCTCCGTGCTTTGCACCCGAAAGGTAATCCCTTTACCAGACGGCGTAAACTTGACAGCATTAGAGAGTAGATTGAGGAAAGCCTGTTTGAGGTAGGTGGGGTCGCCCCACCCCTGACTTGGAGGCACTTCAAATCTCAGATTTACGCCCTTAGCGGAAGCCGGAGGGAGGATCATAGCTTGAAGCTCCTGAGCGAGCTCTACCCAGGCAAAGGGGCGTTTTTGGAGGTGGCCATTTCGCTGGTGCTTAATCATATCTAAAAGGTTTTGCACGTAAGCTTCCAGTTCTGAGAGGGATTTGGCGAGGAGGGTGGCGTATTTTTGGACTTTTTCTGGTGGTGTGGGCTGCTCTTGAAGGAGGAGGGCGAGCTGTTTGAGGCCGCTGAGGGGGCCTTTGAGGTCGTGGGAAACCCGCTGGACCCAAGTAGCCGGCGTAGCTGCAAGCAGAGTTTGGTTTTGGGCTTGAAGCCGCTCCTCTAAGGTCTGGGTAAGAGCCTCATAAGCCCTTTCCAGATAGTACACTCGCAAGGCCTCTCGGACGGTGAGAAGCAGATCGGTGGGATCCCAAGGTTTAGCTACGTAGCGGTAAAGGGGCGCGTGATTGATGATTTTGCCGACGTTGTGGGCTTCGGCCTGACCGGTGAGGAGGATGAGTTGGGCTTGGGGCACCCGCTGGTGAATCTCAATCAGAAGGTCATCGCCTTTGAGACCGGGCATGAGGTAGTCCGCAATCACTACGGCTAAAGGAGCAGGGAGCTTAGGTATGAGCTCGAGCGCCTCTTGGCCGCTCAAGGCCCCTTCTATCCACACACCTTCGTTAGCCAGGGAGCTGAGCTGCATTTGAAGCGTCTGCACCACCATCGGCTCATCATCCACAATCAGGAGGCTTACCATGGGTGCTATATTACGGCGCAAAATATGTAGCTTAGCGCCGGTATGAGAAAGGTTGGGTTTGCTTTTCTACTCTGGGCAGCCCTCTGGGCTCAGCAAGTAACCTTAGAAGGAAAGGTTACCGATGAGACCACGCAAGAACCCCTTATTGGGGCTAAGGTCATCATCAATGATGGCGCGGCGGGTGCTTTAACCGACATGGAGGGACGATTTCGGGTGGTGATTAGCCGTACCGAAGTTGTCCGGATAGCCGTTAGCTATGAAGGCTATGAAGAAAAAGTCTATACTCTGCGCCTCCCCGCCGACAAAGAGGTGATACCCATTTCCATCCCCCTCACGCCGAAAAATACGATGCTCCAAGAGATCGTGGTGTCAGCTTCTCGCTACGAACAGAAGATTGAGCAAGTAACGGTCTCTCTGGACTTTGTGCGGCCCCGGCAGATTGAGAACTTAGCCTCTATTGATCCTATTAAGTCTTTGGAGCAGACGCCCGGGGTTTCCACGAATAAAGACCAGCCCAGTATTCGGGGCAGTAGTGGTTATACTTATGGGGCGGGGTCGCGGGTGCTTTTGCTTTTAGATGGGCTTCCTATGATGAGTGCAGACCGGCTGAGTGTGCAGTTTGACCTCATTCCCATGGACAACATCAAGCAGATAGAGATCGTGAAGGGGGCCTCATCGGTGTTATATGGGACGGGGGCGCTGGGGGGTATTATTCATGTAATTTCGGAGGATGTGAAGTTTAGTCCGCATACGGTGGTGCGTTTGCAACACCAGATTTACGACAGGCCGCGAGAGCCGGTGGGCGACTGGGAT
>JAVVHK010000194.1:0-3104 GCA_032249525.1 Bacteroidota bacterium
CAATAAAAAAAAAACTTACCCAATTTGTTTTGGGGGGGGTGTTTTGTTTTTTTTTGGGGGGGCGGCCCCCCCCCGGGGGGGGGCCCCGCCGCCAAAAACATCTCTCCATTTAGAAGGTTTTTGATTGCAAATAGTCTAAGGGACTGCCGGGCAAAGGGAGGGCTCAGCGGGAAGAAAGCTCTTGGGCTTCCTTAGTTTCGTAGGCTTCTACAGGTGGGCAGACGCAGACAAGGTTTCGGTCACCATAAGCGTGGTCTATGCGGGCGCTAAAGGGCCAGATTTTATTTTCGGAAACCCAAGGGAGGGGAAAGACGGCTTCTGCCCGACTATAGGGGCGATCCCATGGTTCCTGCACCAGAGTAGATGCGGTGTGAGGAGCCCGCCGTAAGGGGCTTTCCTCCATCTTATAAACACCAGCCTCCACAGCCGCTATCTCCGCTCGGATTTTCTCCATCGCCTCAATGAATCGCTCCAATTCTGCCAGGTCTTCACTCTCGGTAGGCTCAATCATAAGAGTGCCCGGCACAGGAAAGGACATCGTAGGAGCATGAAAACCAAAGTCCATGAGCCTTTTCGCTACATCGTCCGGCTCTAAGCCAATCGTCCGCTTGAAGGGTCTCAGGTCTAAAATAAACTCATGCGCCACATATCCTTGAGGGTCCGTGTAAAGAATAGGATAGGACTTGCTAAGGCGGGCTTTGAGGTAGTTGGCATTGAGGATAGCAATTTGGGAGGCGTAACGAAGTCCCTCAGCCCCCATAAGCCGAATATAAGCATAGGAAATCCATAGGATAAGCGCGCTGCCATAAGGAGCCGCAGCCACGGGGCCAATGGCATGCGGATCTGGATTTGTAGGAATGACGGGATGCGTGGGAAGATACGGCACTAAGTGCGATGCCACCGCAATCGGTCCCATTCCCGGGCCGCCCCCTCCATGCGGAATAGCAAAAGTCTTATGCAGATTGATATGGCACACATCTGCGCCAATGCGCGCTGGAGAAGTGAGCCCTACCTGGGCATTGAGGTTGGCACCATCCATGTAGACTTGCCCGCCGATGGCATGCACTTTCTCGATGATGGTGCGGATATGCCGCTCAAAAATGCCATGCGTAGAGGGATAGGTTACCATGAGGGCGGCAACGCGGGGGCCGTAGGTGTGGAGTTTTTTCTCTAAGTCGGCCAGATCAATATTGCCTTGGGCGTCGGCGGCAATGACCACGACTTGATAGCCGGCCAAGACGGCACTGGCGGGATTCGTCCCATGAGCAGAGGAAGGCACAAGAACTATATCCCGATGGCCTTCCCCGCGAGCCTCATGGTAACGCTTAATGACTAAAAGGCCCGTATACTCACCCTGCGCACCCGAATTCGGCTGAAAACTCACCGCCGCAAAACCCGTAATCCTACACAAATACTCCCCCAAAGCCTGAATCATCTCCTGGTAGCCCTGCGCTTGCTCCAAAGGAACAAAAGGATGCAGATGGGCAAGTTCCGGCCAGGAAATGGGCTCTAAGGTGGCCACTGGATTGAGTTTCATGGTGCAGGAACCCAGCGGGATCATGGAGTGGATGAGCGAGATGTCACGACTACTGAGCCGCGTCAAAAAGCGCGTGAAAGCCGCTTCCCCTTGATACTGATGGAAGACAGGTGCCGTTAAAATAGGAGTCGTTCGTTTCAGACTTTCTGGAAGGCCGGGGATAGGCTCCCGATGCCCATTGGAGGAGCTTTTTTCCTGCCCTTCTCGGAAAATGGCGATGAGGTCTTGCAGGTCGGCTTCGGTTACCGTCTCGTCTAAGCTCAGGCCTATACTTCCGTCGGAGTCGTAGCGAAGGTTGATCTGATACCTATGGGCGGCTTGTCGGATTTTTTGGTGCTGAGTTTCCGAAAGACCTTCTATGGTGAGGGTATCAAAGAAATGTTTTCTTCGCAGATGGTAACCCATTTCCTGCAGGGTTTCTGCTAAGCGGCGGGTATGGGCGTGAATCTTGGTTGCGATAGCTTTTAGTCCTTCTGGGCCGTGATAGATGGCATAAGCCGTGGCTACGTGGGCTAAGAGGACTTGGGCGGTGCAGATGTTACTGGTGGCGCGCTCGCGTTTGATGTGCTGTTCTCGGGTTTGGAGGGCTAAGCGGTAAGCCGGGCGTCCCTCAGCATCTACGGAAAGCCCCACTAAGCGTCCCGGAAGCAGGCGCTTGTACGATTCTTGCACCGCAAAGAAGGCTGCATGGGGTCCACCATACCCCATAGGCACGCCAAACCTTTGACTGGACCCCAGCACAATATCGGCTCCCATTTCGCCGGGAGGCACCGCCAACGTAAGAAATAAAAGATCACTGGCTACGGCTACCCGCACGCCCGCGGCTTTAGCCGCCGCTATCAGCTCCGGAAAGTGGGGACGCACCCACCCATCCGTCCCCGGATACGCCAAAAGAGCTCCAAAATAGCCTTTTCCCCAAGAAGCCTCCTCCGCAAGCCCAACCTCCACCTCTATGCCTAAGGCATAAGCGCGAGTCTGAACAACCCCTATCACCTGCGGATGACACAAAGCATCCACAAAGAATCGCCGGGCCGCTTCTTTGCCTGCCGCAGAGTAAAAAAGATATAGAGCTTCCGCGGCCGCTGTAGCTTCATCCAAAAGAGAAGCATTCGCCATAGGGAGACCCGTAAGACTACTCACCATCGTCTGAAAGTAAAAGAGCATCTCTAATCGTCCTTGCGCAATTTCAGGCTGGTAGGGCGTGTAGGCCGTGTACCAGGCAGGATTTTCCAGGATAAGCCGCCGAATCACCGCTGGCGTGTGCGTCCCATAATAGCCCATCCCAATATAGCTTCGGTGCAAGCGATTCTTCTGGGCTAAATGCCGAAGATGCGCATACAGCTCCGCTTCCGTCATAGCGACAGGGAGAGCCAGCGGCTCCCGAAGACGAATATCCTCAGGAATAACCCGATCCGTAAACTGCTCTAAGTCTGCCTCTCCCAGCACAGAAAGCATGTGCTGAACCTCTTCGGGCCGGTGGGGCACATGCCGCCGCACAAAAGCATCCATCATGTCAAAGGTACAACATAAACCAAAGCTAATAAGTTATACCATTTTGAGGCCAAGG
>JAVVHK010000195.1:0-2957 GCA_032249525.1 Bacteroidota bacterium
CTCCTCCTTAGAGCCTGGGCCCAAATCCTCCCTTACATCCCTCCGGAATGGCATCTCATTGTCGCTGGTGAGTTTTATGAACCTGAGGCGCCTTATCAGGCCCTTATGAAGAGTCTTGGTGTGGCAGAGCGTGTAGTTTGGCGGCCGGGCTTCATCCCGCAAGCAGAGTTTGGGTATTATTTTCGGGCCGCGCACGCCATGGTCCTGCCATACCGTTCGGCCACGCAGAGCGGACATCCTTTTTGGGCCTACCAGTACGAATGCCCTATACTCGTTACCCGCGTAGGAGGTCTGCATGAAGTAGTAGAAACGTTTGGAGGGGGGTACATCGTAGAACCGACTGTCCCCGATATTGCGCAGGGTCTTCAAAAGCTGATTCAGACGCCTCGGGAGGCTTTTAAGGCTGACTTTGAGCGGGCCCGCGCCGAACTGCGGTGGGAAAACCTCGCCCATCAGCTCTGGACCTGGTACCAGAAGACCTTCTAGCCCCGTTTCGGCTCAAATCCTTCATTTTTGTGGTGTGATTTACCGCAGTCGAGCCCCACTGCGAATTGGATTGGCAGGGGGAGGAACCGATGTCAGTCCGTATTGTGATTTATATGGAGGCGCTGTGCTCAATGCCACGATTTCCTTGTATGCGCATGCGACTATTCGCCCCTTAGAGAGGCCCGAGGTCATATTAGAAGCTGTTGATCGGGGGGAGCGTGTGGTTTTGCCGGCTACTCTCCAGCTTCCCCTGGAAGAGCCTCTTCTCCTGCATCGGGGTGTGTATAATCGCATAACGGCGCTGGTCGGCAAACCGCTCCCCTGTCACTTGCTCTCTTATGTGGATGTACCCCCAGGCTCCGGACTGGGAACGAGCTCTACGTTGGTGGTGGCTCTCGTTGGGGCTTTCGTGGAATGGCTCAACCTGCCCCTCGGAGAATACGATATTGCCCGCTTAGCATACGAGATTGAACGGCTGGACTTAGGGCAGGCCGGCGGCCGCCAAGACCAGTATGCTGCTACCTTCGGCGGCGTAAACTTTATGGAGTTTTACGCCGAGGAGCGGGTAATCGTCAATCCCCTCCGCATCCGCCCAGAATATCTTTATGAGTTAGAGCACAACCTCCTCCTCTTTTACACGGACACCAGCCGCTTTTCCTCGCAAATCATTGAAGAACAAAAAAGCCACATTGCCAAAGGCGATAAAACGGCCTTAGAAGCCACCCATCGCCTTAAAGAAGAGGCCTTCCGCATGAAGGAAGCCCTTCTCAAGGGGCGGATGGACGAGATTGGAGAGATTTTGCATGAGGGTTTTGAGCATAAACGTCGAGTGGCTTCCCATGTTTCTACGCCGCTTTTGGAGGAGATATATGAGGTGGCGCGCAAAGCGGGGGCCACAGGTGGTAAAGTCTCCGGTGCTGGTGGGGGAGGATTCATGGTCTTTTATTGTCCGGGGGACACGCGTTACGCGGTCCAAAAAGCCCTCGCTTCCTTCCAGGGCCGATTCTTTGACTATCATTTTGTCAAGCACGGTCTGGTCTCATGGCACCTATAGAAGCTCTCATCTTAGCTGGGGGTCTCGGCACTCGTCTGCGAGCCGTCGTCCCTGACCTGCCCAAACCGCTCGCTCCCATCGCCGGGAAGCCTTTCCTGCATTATCTACTCTCGTACCTTTCCCAACAAGGTCTGCAACGTCTCATCTTCGCCGTAGGTTACAAGGCCGAGGCCATTCAGAGCTGGCTCCAAGGGCAGTCCTGGCCTTTTCAGATAGAGTTAGTCATAGAGACTACCCCTTTGGGCACGGGCGGCGCTATCCAAAATGCTTGGCCCCTCACCACTACCCCCCATGTGTTAGTCCTGAATGGAGATACCTTTTGCCCAGCCCCGCTGAGCGAATTTTACCACGCCCACCTCCAAAAAGAAGCCGACATTAGTCTCATTAGCGTCGCGGTTTCGCCAGCTGACCGCTATGGCACCCTTCAAATCTCTCCCGAGGGCTGGGTCCAAGCCTTCCACGAAAAACAACCCCGCCCCACAGGCTGGATTAACGCCGGCCTCTACCTTATCCGCCGCCTCTGGTGGGAAAAACAAACCTTCCCCCCCGCCTTTTCCTGGGAAACCTACCTCCAAAATGCCCTCCAATCCCCCCACCCCCCCAAAATCTACGCCCACCAGCTTCCCTCTCTCCCCTTTATTGACATTGGCATTCCTGAAGATTATGAGCGGGCGCAAACCTACCTCCCGGCCCACTTTTGACCTCAGCTGGACCCTCTTCTTGGACCGGGATGGCGTGCTAAACAAAGAAAAACCCGGCGACTACATCCGAAGCTGGGAAGAGTTTGTCTTTGAGGAGGGAGTTCTGGAGGCTATGCGTGCGCTAAGGCCCCTATTTGGGCGGATTATAGTGGTAACCAATCAGCGAGGGGTAGGCAAAGGTCTAATGACAGAGAGGGACTTAGAGGAGATTCATTTTCGGATGCAAAGTTGGATTCATGCGCAGGGCGGCCGGATTGACAAGATTTACGCCTGTACCGACGTGGAGCCGGATAGTCCTTACCGCAAGCCTAATCCTGGTATGGCTTATGCGGCTAAGGCGGACTTTCCCGAGATAGAGTTTCATCGGAGCGTCATGGTAGGGAATCATCTGCGGGACATGGAGTTTGGTCGGCGGCTTGGCATGTACACGGTTTGGATAGCTTCTACGGAGCCCGACCCGGGTCCTGAATGGGCCGACGAAGCATACCCTTCTCTTTGGGCATGGGTGCAGGATTTAGTAGGAAAGGGGGCCTCTTCCTTTTAGCCTTATACCATTTTGAGGCCAAGGCTTTCTTTAAGGGAAGGGGGGGGATGGGCGCGCCCTCACAGCGGCGGGGGCCCCCCCCCAGGGGCCGGGGGCCCCGCCCCCCCAGGGGGGGCCGCCCCCCCCCCCCCCCGCCGCCCGCCCCCCACCCCCCGCCCGCCCCCCCCCCCCC
>JAVVHK010000196.1:0-2953 GCA_032249525.1 Bacteroidota bacterium
AGCCCCTTACGAGGGCTGCCCGCCGCCCAAAACATTTCTCCATTCAGAAGGTTTTTTTGATTGCAAATGGTATCATGGTTGCCAGAATTCTATCCGGGGCCTTCGGGATTTCTTAAGGAGTGCCTTAGGGGATTTGCGACGGGTTAGTTTTTTTCCTTTGCTCCTTTTATGGCCCTTAGCAGGGATTCGCTGATTATTTGCACCGTGTCCGCTTCCATTTCAGGCCATATAGGCAAGGTTATCACCCGCTCATAGGCGGCATCCGCCACGGGAAATTTTTTCCCTTCTACCCATCTCTGGTAGGCCCGATGGCGATGTAGCGGCCGGTAATGCAGGTTGAGAGAGATGCCTTCTTCCTGCATCTGCCGAATCACCTCATCTCGTAGCTGGGCTCCCCCCCGCAAAAACACTGGATACAAATGCCAACTACATTCTGCTGGATTAGCTGGATAAAGTTCTATTTCTTCGTGTTTTCCCAGAATATTCTGGTAGAGAGCGGCCAGTTCTCGTCGTTTTTGCCATCGTTGCTCCATTAGTTCTAATTGGGCCAGGGCTAAGGCAGCACATACTTCGGGCATCTGGTAGTTGTGTCCTAAGAAGTGCACTTCGTAGTCCCAGGGTTTGGAGGGGTGGTGTACAATGCCATGTCGTCGCCATTGTCGGGCTTTTTGGGCGAGGGTTTCGTCTGAGAATAGGATGGCGCCTCCTTGGCCTGCGGCGATGGGCTTAGTGGCATGAAAGCTTAAGGTAGCTGCCGTTCCAAAGGTCCCGCATAACTGCCCCTCATAATAGGCTGGCTGGGCATGACAGGCATCTTCCAGGAGCCATAGGCCGTGTCGCTCACAGACTTCTTGGATTGGCCGCATATCCGCCGCCCTCCCGGCATAATGCACCACAATAACCCCACGAGTACGCGACGTAAGAGCAGCCTCTATCGTTTCTGCCTCTATATGCAAGGTGGAACCTACATCTACTAAAATAGGCGTGCCTCCGGCATGCCACACGGCCGCCGCACTCGCCGTAAAAGTCCACACAGGTACAATCACTTCACCCCCTGCCTCGCCTAAAAGAATCTTCAAAGCTATCTCTAAGGCAGCTGTCCCCGAACTCACAGCTACCGCCGGCCGCCCCCATTTTTCCTCCAAGGCATTTTCCAGACGCTCCACAAAAGGTCCGCCCGCCCACCACCGCCCCTCCAAAGCCTCCCATACATATTGCCGCTCCTTATCCGAAAGAGCTGGCCGATGAAAAGGAATCACTCTCTGCATACGGCCACAATGCTAACACCCCAGGTACACTAAGCGCCATTACCTTGAAGCGCCCTCGCTGCGGCACCTCTAACCCCATCCCCGGTTCAGGTATCACCTTCTCATAGTACATCCAGTCAAAAAGCCCCTCAAAAAGGGAATGGATCCACGCTGTCTCTTGCATGTTATTGAGGGGATGCGCCAGGTCGGGCAAGCCAAACTGCCCATACCCCACCGTGCGCAGCCAAAGCGGCGCCACCTGCCCCTCTAGTAGCGCCTCCCAAGAAGTTTCTACGGCTAAGGGCACCAGCCCCGTCCATAAATGAATAGGCGGACAAGTCCGAGCCACCTCTTCCAACCCCTCTGCAAACAGCCGCCTTATCCAGACAGCCGTGTGCGCCGTTGCCCCCACCGGATTCGCTACGCCTACCAAACCCTCCACCCCCGCAAGCCACCGGTACGCCTCTAAAAAGTCTCCCACGGGATCCTCTCCCAACGAAAAACTATAATACCCGTACGCCCGATGGGCCCGAAGTTTCGCCTTCTCCTCCGCACTCCAAAGGGAAACCTCTATACTCCTACTGGCGATCGCTTCCGGAAGCACACCTTCCCGCACTTCCACCCCGGCTATCGGTAAAGGCTCTGCTAAAAGCAAATACAACTCCGCTTTCTCTATGCGGGATAAGGCGGAATTTCGGACTCCCATTTTTTAGTTTCGTGATTGAGACAATAAAAACGCTCCCCAATCGCAATGCCTAAGTAGTATACTTTCCAGCGCTTCTCCAATGCCTGGGCATAGCGACGAAGCTGAGCTTGGGCTAACAAGGCTATGTCAGCATGGGACTTGCCGGGGAAGGACTGCTTACATTCCACCAGCATCCAGATGTCTCCCGAGCGCGTAAAGACCGCCAAGTCAAAGCGTCCAGCCTCTCCCACCTGATATTCCACCTGCATGGCCGAGAGCGGATACCCCCGCGCCTGCAAATCCTTAATCACCCTCAATCGGATCCGTTCTTCTGGCCGATCGGCAACATACTTCCTCCGAATAGGACACCATAAGCTTTCCCTCTCGGTCATGAGAGCCATTGGATAGAGCCCCATCGCCCATGAAGAACCATAATCAGAATGCTCTTATACCGTTTCTTGACCTGCACGGACCATCTCTCGCGCTTTCACGCTGTGAATGTTATTGGTGATTCGGAAGCGGTAATATTTGCCGAACTGCGGATTGCGCATTTTAGCCAGCCAGCGCAGCCGAGGCTCCAACCGCTCCTTGGGGACCAATAGCCGCTCCTTTGTGTAAATGGCTTCCTCTCGGGACGAGAAGACGAAATCATACTCGGGACTCATGACGATGGCTTCTTCGGGGCACACCTCCTCACAAAGGCCGCAGTATATGCATCGGAGCATGTTGATCTCAAAGATGGCGGGGTATCGTTCTTTCGGATCGTCGGTTTCGGCGGCCTGCATATGAATAGCAAAGGGCGGACACACGCGGGCACATAGCCCACAGGCCACGCATCGCTCACGCCCATTCTCTACTACCAGCACCGGCCGCCCCCGAAACTCAGGTCCCAGCTCTATGCGCTCCTCCGGATACTGCACCGTAAATTTTTTCTGGAAAAGCTTTCGCAACGTATAAGCCAGCCCACTCAAAATAGGCGGCAGGTATAACTTCTGCCAGAAAGAGAGTTTTCGCTCATCTG
>JAVVHK010000197.1:0-2913 GCA_032249525.1 Bacteroidota bacterium
TTTTTTCTGTGGTACCTCAGATAGAGGTCGTTAGTATGCAGCCTTTGGTTGTACAGGAGTTTGGAACCCTCGTTCTGACTATGCGCTACAAGGATGGAGATGGTGATCTGGGGGGCCAGCCCAATAACCAGCCCGATCTTTTCTTAATAGACCTACGAGACTCCAGCCTGTTTCCGCAGGGGTATGATGGCATTATCCGGTACAATATGCCGCGGTTTTATGAAGGTCCCATGCCTCAATCCATACAAGGCACCATAGAAGTTAGCATTCCTGGCATCGTCCGCCTCAATCCGAATGCGCCCCAAGAAGCAGTGCAATTTCGGGTTTATATTGTAGACCGAGCGGGGCATGTTAGCAATGAGGTTGTTACTCCCCCTGCTACGATCGTCCCATGAGGGAGTGGTATTTGGTAGGCAGTTTTGCCAGTGGCTTTGAGCTTTGGCGTGCTAAAGCCCTCTTAGAGGGGGCGGGTATTCCTACCTATGTGCAGAACGAGCACAGCCAGAGTATCTGGGGTGCGGGACTCCTGAGTAGTTTTCCTCTAAACCCCGCTTTTGGTCCCTTGCGCCTATGGGTACCCCTCTGGGCTAAAACCCAGGCCCAAACCCTCCTCGCCTCCGAGGGTCTAAGCCCCTAAACTCCGACCCTCTCTATAACACCCCCCACAAGGGAGAGTAGGAGCACGAGCGTGTAGGAACGTTTCCCTAAGCGCGGCGCTATGGGAGCATGTACTTTTGTCTGGTGCGCCAAAGTAGCTTTGGATTTTGGTCGGCGTTTTTTCTGGTGATTGCCAACATGATTGGTACAGGTATTTACACGACGACGGGTTTTTTGGTGGCGGATTTGCCTGCGGCTGGGGGGGTGCTGATGCTGTGGGTTTTGGGTGGCGTAGCGGCGCTGGGAGGTGGCCTCTCGTATGCCGCCTTGGCTAAACGCTACCCCCGCTCAGGTGGAGAATACCACTTTCTGTCCAAACTCTATCATCCTGCGTTGGGTTTTCTGGCAGGGGTCATTTCCATAGTGGCGGGCTTTAGTGCGCCGATAGCAGCTTCGGCCTATGCTTTTGGAAAGTATCTACCCCTCCCGCTCTCCGAATTTCACCGACAGATGGCAGCCGTGCTCCTAATCATAGCCTTGGCTGGCCTCCATACTTTGAGCCTAGGGCGGGCCGCCCGCATCCAAAATCTCTTCGTCCTCGTCAAAATAGGCCTCCTCTTATCGCTTATCATTGGGGGGCTTGTGATGAGACCCACTTCTCCTCAGGCCTTCCCTTGTCCCAGAATGGATTTTTCCACGCTGAGCATAGCCGCCACAGCCCTTATCTTTATCAGCTATGCCTACTCCGGGTGGAATGCCGCCGCTTATATTATGAGCGAAGTACCCCGCGCCTCCGAGATCATCCCCCGGGCCATTCCCGCTGGAACCCTCACCGTAATGGCCCTTTACACAGCATTCAACTTCGTACTCCTTTGGCACCTGCCCGTGCAAGAAATCAGCGGCAAAGTAGAAGTCGGCCGCCTCTTAGCCCAAAAACTCTGGGGCGAAAAAGGAGATATGCTTTTAGGATGGGGCATTAGCCTCGCCATGGTCTCCTCCGTCAGCGCCATGCTCATGATCTCGCCCAGAGTCCTGAGCGTCATGGGTGAAGACTACCCCCTCTTCCGCTTCTTTAGCCGAAAAAACACTTACGGTTCGCCTACCCGAGCCTTAGCCCTCATAGCTTCGCTGGCGATTGTGATACTCTTTCTCGCAGCATTTGATGCCATTCTCAATTACATTGGGTTTTTGCTGTCGCTTTTTGCGGGGCTTACGGTGCTGGGGCTGTTTCTTCGGCATTTTCGGGAAAAGGGCCTGCCCTGGGACCTGGGCATATTCTTTCTCCTGCTGACGGCCTGGATGGTGGTCAACAACTTTCTCCATCGCCCGTACGAGAGTCTGGTGGGTTTAGGAACTATTTTGGCGGGGCTAATAGGGTACTTATTAGCGGGTGGTCGTCGGTAGGGTCTTGGACCGCCCCCCTTCTTAGGGAAGGGCCTCGCAGGCAGCGGGGCCATGGAGAGCCATGTGGCAAATAATACCATTTTGAGGCCAGGGCTGTCTTGATGTGAGGAGGGGGCTGGCCGCCGCCCGCCCTGCGGGCGGCGGCCCCACAAAACACCACCGACTCGCCTTCAGAAACTCTTTGCATCAAAAAAAACCCTGCAGCCTCACTTCAGCTGTGCTTTCTGACATGCGGCTAAGGGCAGATTCCAATGGAAAGGGCTTTTGTACTTTTGCGCGTGCCTTGTTTTGATCCTCGGCCCTATCTCTGGATAAGCATAGGGTGGATAACGTTATGGTCGTGCCAGAGCCGTTCTCCTGTAGCCCCCCAAAGGGAGGCCACTTTGACAGATACGGCTAAAAAGGAGACCTTAGCGTCGGCTCTGGTTTTGGACCCGTATTGGTCGGATCTGGCCCGGGTGATAGGGGGGCTTCCTCCCCGAGATACACTTTACTGGCGCTTGGCCATTTCGGACACGGCATGGACGGCTCACGCTAAACGCATGGAGTATCTCTGGAGCACCAGCGCTCAAAAGCTCTTTACGCCCCTGCACCAGTGGGCCGCTGCCGAACTTTCCCCCTACCACGAATGGAAGGGCCTGGTCTTTTACCCATTTAGTGGGGCGGATTGGCCCAGTATCCAAGCTGTGTATCCCTTCGGTAGTCGGTATGTCTTCTTTGGCTTAGAGCAGGAGGGCGACCCGCATTATGTGCGCTTGCTGGCCCCCCAAGAAATTGCCAAAAATCTCTGGGGCCCTTATGCCGCCATGGCAGACCTCTTGCGCCTGAGCTTCTTCAAAACCAAAGAAATGCAGCAATTCCTCATCAAGGGAAAAGTCCGCGGACTACTCCCCGTGTTTTTGGCGTTCTTTG
>JAVVHK010000198.1:0-2912 GCA_032249525.1 Bacteroidota bacterium
GTATTTTAGCCAGCCCCTTAACCTTCAAGATGTAATAAATCATCCGAGCAGCCATCGCACGATAGAAAGTTTATTTTTATAAGGCGGATAGCGCAGGGGTAAATCTATCCATGTGGGGGTCTTCACGACAGGGCGGGCATGAGAGAAAGCTTCAAACGAATACCACCCATGATAACGTCCAATCCCACTTTGCTTAAAACCCCCAAAAGGCAGCCGGGCCGAAGCTATATGCATGAGGGTGTCATTGATGCAGCTACCGCCTGCGGGAATGGATTCTAAGAAGAACTGCTCTTCGGCGGCTTTTTCGGTGAAGATATACAGAGCGAGAGGGGGTGGGAGTCGTCGGATGAAGTCTCGGGCTTCTTCTAAGGTGCGATAAGGGATGACGGGAAGGAGCGGCCCAAAGATTTCTTCTTCTAAGAGGCGTCCTTGGGGGTGGAGGAGGATGGTGGGGCTGATGTAGAGGTCCTCGGGGTCTGTATAGCCGCCGAAGAAGATTTCGCCTTCATTGAGCATTTCGGAGAGGCGACGGAAGTGGTTTTGGTGGATGAGGCGGGCGTATTCGGGGGGTCTTTTCGTGAGGTCGGGTCCATAGAAGGTGGTGATGGCTTCTTGAAGGTGGGTGAGGAAGGGGCGAAGTTTTTCTTGGTCTATGAGGACGTAGTCTGGGGCGATGCAGGTTTGGCCGGCGTTTGTCCATTTGCCCCAGGCGATGCGGCGGGCGGCGACACGGAGATTGGCATGCTGGGTTACGATGGCGGGGGATTTGCCTCCCAGCTCCAGCGTGTAGGGTATCAGGCGGCGGCCGGCTGATTCCGCAATCAGGCGCCCTACCCGGGTGCCGCCCGTGAAAAAGATATAATCCCACTCCTCCTCAACAAGGGCAGCAGCTACCTGAGCATCCCCTTGAACCACCCGAATGTAATCCGGTGGAAAGTTTTCGCTTATGAGTTTTTCTATGAGGCTAGCGGTGGCCGGTGCGTATTCGGAGGGCTTTAGAACAGCTACATTTCCGGCGGCAATGGCGCCAATCAAAGGGATAAGGAGAAGCTGGAAAGGATAGTTCCAGGGGGCTATGATGAGCACTACGCCCCGGGGTTCGTACTGAATGTAGGTTCGGGCGGGCAGCTGGGCTAAAGCGGGCCATTCATATCGGGGCTTTATCCACTTAGGGAGGTGCCGACGCACGTATTTGATTTCGGCGAGGGTGATGCCGACCTCAGTGGCGTAGGCTTCAAAGGTACTTTTGCCTAAGTCCTGAGCTAAGGCGTCTAAGATAGCTTTTTCGTGGGAGCGGATAGCTTTTTCCAGGACTTGGAGGGCTCTTTGGCGGGCTTTGAGGGGGCGAGTCGCGCCCGACAAGAAGTAGGTTCGCATGGCCTGCAGGCCAAACGGGTCTACCTTGATGGTAGCGGACTGGGGCATTTGTGGTCAAATATAGGGTATTTCGTTGGATTGGGGGGTGGATGCGTATTATTGCGGGGTATGAAGGATTGGGAAGGGCTTTTAGGGGTGGCTGGCTGGCCCGAGCTGGGGGAGTGGGAGCAGTGGATGCGGTATGCCTTAGAGGGGGGAGGGAAGCGGCTGCGCCCCAAGCTGGTTTGGGAAACCTACCGACTTTATGCTCCTCATGCGCCCGCCTTAGAGGAGGCGCTTCCGGCGATGCGGGCTATTGAGCTGGTGCATACTTTCACGCTGGTTCATGATGATGTCATGGATCGGTCGGACCTTCGGCGGGGCCGCCCTACGATTCACAAGCTTACGGATGAGCACACGGCTATCCTGATTGGGGATGCGCTAATGATAGCGGCTTATGAGGCGCTGGCGGACCTCAAACCAAGTACTACGGTGAAAATCCTGCGCCATTTGGCCCGGGAGGCGCTGCGCGTGTGCTATGGTCAGCTTTTAGATTTGGAGTTAGCTAAGCGACCTACGGCTGCTGTCCGCATAGAAGACTACCTGCGGATGATTCGCGAAAAAACCGGGGCGCTCATGGGTGCGGCTATGGCTATAGGGGGCCTTCTAGCGGAGCGGGAGCCGGAGCTTATCCAAGCCCTTCAAGAGGCGGGGGAAAAGTTGGGGATATTTTTTCAAGTGCAGGATGATTACCTGGATGCGTATAGTACGCGTACGGGTAAGGCGTTGGGCGGGGATATTGTGGAGGGCAAGCGTACATTTTTGTGGCTCTGGGCCTATGCGGAGGCTTCATCGGAGGTGCGAGCTCTGATGGAGGCGCCGGAGAGAGCGCAGGAGCGGCGGGAGGTGGTGCTCAAGCTGTATTACGAGCCGGCTTTTGCGGAGAGGGCCAAGGCCTTTTTGGAGGCTCGGTTTGCGGAGGTGCGGGAGGCTTTCTTAGCCTTGCCGCAGGGGGAGGTTTTGTGGGAAAGTGTCAAGGTTCTTTATGGGCGGCAGGGGTAGGCAGAGAATCCAAAGGGTCAGGTTTTCGGCAGAGTAGAAGTCCAAATCCCGCGTGCACAATAGGGACGATCCTCCAATGATCCGCCAAAAGCCCAATAAGTAGGCTGCTACGGTTCTTTCTGGGAGGGGCGTTTGCGTAAAGGTCTGGGCTAAGAGGTCTTTCTCAAAGTAGTGGGGATATTTGAGGAAGGCGGCCCAGGGGGGAATAGCCGCATCCTCATAGATTCGTAGCCCGAAGGAAAGGAGAAGCAGGGCGTATGAGAAGAGAAGCAGGGCGGCGTATTTCAGGCGGGCTGGGGTGCTAAGGGCTTGCGCTTTCGGATGAGCCATGCGGGGGGGTTGAAGTAACCGTAGGTGAGGTAGGGGAAGGTTTGCTTGAGGCTTCTCATGAGGCGGAGAATGCCATAGGGTTTTTGGAGAGAGGTAGGGGTGATATCCATGCGCTGGGCGTACCAGTCGGGGTCAATGTTGAAGTTTCGCCATTGGATCATGTG
>JAVVHK010000199.1:0-2880 GCA_032249525.1 Bacteroidota bacterium
TTATTGGGCCAGGTGACTTCTCGGTCTATGGGGATTCCCTTTTGGGGTAAGAGGGCTTTCCAGGTTTCGTAGGCTTCTCGGGTGGGGGCCTCAAAGGCAATATGCTGGATGCCGGTAGCGCCATGGGGAGGGAGCTGCTGATTAGCCAGGGCATACTCCCGCACGAAAGCTAAGAGCATGACCGGTCCCGCATGAAAGAAAACATAAGCCCCGGGCACTTCTACGAGGACTGGAAGACCCAAAGTCCCTTCATAAAACGCTCGGGTGCGGCGGGTATCCTGAATGTAGAGGGCCACTTCTTTGAGGATGGAGAGGTCAGGGGAGGCTGGCGACGATCTGGGCGTATCGGGATTCATAATCCGCTGTGCCAGTACAGCCCATGTCCTGTTTGCGTTGGCGGATGTTTTGGATGCGTTCGCCGGGGTCTGGGTGGGTACTTAGGAAGGCTGGGGGACGCAATCCCCCCTGCTGCTGGATATACTCAAAGAAATCCGCCGCCCCATCGGCTCTGTACGAGGTTGGGCAAAGGTAAATGACGGAATGGGCATCCGCATCCCGCTCATGGTCTCTACTAAACGAGAGCAAAAGCAGATTAGCGGCAATTTCGGCCAGGAGCCCGGGCTGCTCTTGACCCGAGATAACCTGAAGAAGGACCTGTACGCCATAAGCCTGCGTGAGCAGCTGCGTGGTGTGGCGCCGATCCGCATGGGCCATCTCATGACCCAATACCCCTATAAGCTGCGCTTCTGTTCGGAGATATTTGATGAGACCTGTGTAGACATAGATATAGCCACCGGGGGCGCAAAAAGCATTTAGGGTGCTGTCGTCCCGAATGATGCGGATACGCCAGGGGAATTTATTGGCGTAGGTGAGTTGGCCGGTTTTGAGGATGGTGTCGCGCAGGCGATAAAGGTGCTGATAGGCTTGGGGGTATTGGGCGGAGTCTAAAAGGGGGTATTTAGAGGGGTCGGAGTCAATTTCTGCGGCGACCTTAGCGCCTAAGCTCAGGTCATCTTCTACGGTAAAGAGGTTGAAGCCCGGGCTGCTGGTGTCTTTTTTCTTTCGGCAGCTTAGGCCCGAGAGGAGAAGCAGGACTATGATGGGATAGGGTTTCATAGCTTGATGAAGGGGGCCTGGAAGGATTGTTTAGGGTTTTGGTGGTGGGTGAGGTTTACCCAATAGAGTCCGCTGGGCCAGGTAGCGGTGGGGATAGTGAGGAGGGTGAGGCCCCGATAAGGAGCGGCATATACTTGGCGGCCCATTTCATCGCAAATGGTGAGGTGATACCAGCCCAAGGTGGTATCAGAGAGGAGGAGGGTGAGATTTTCTGCGGTGGGGTTAGGGAAGAGACGTAAGGTGCTGGGAGGGGAGCTTGAGGCGAGGGTGGTGAGGCGGCTCCAGGCGAGGGCGCCATTGGGTAGGCCATAGCCGTAATTCGTGTCGGGGTTGGCATAGCGGTCAGCGCTTTCTAAGATGATTTTTCGGAGGGTTTGGGCGGGTAGGTCGGGGCGTGCTTGCCAGAGACAGGCGGCTAAACTGGTGATGAGCGGTGCGGAAAAGCTGGTTCCTGCGCCACCTGTTACGGCGCCGTCTGGGCGTATGATTTGCACACCCTGTCCCATGGCTACTACATCGGGCTTGATGCGGCCGTCGGCGGTGGGCCCTCTTGAGGAGAAGAAGGTTATTTGGCCGTTGGCGTCTACGGCGCCTACGGCGAGGATGCTATCGGCGTCGGCGGGAGCCGTAATGTATCGCCAAGGAGAGCTACCCTCATTGCCCGCGGAGGAGACGACGAGGAGACCTTTTTGGGCGGCCAGGCGGGCGGCTTGCGTCGTAATAGCTGTACGCCCATTCATGTCGGCATACGTGTAGTTTTCGTTGGGATCATCAAAGGTGCTGTATCCCAAGGAGCTTTGGATGATATAAGCTCCGAGAGAGTCGGCCCATTCGGCGGCTCGGGCCCAGTTCCATTCTTCCCGCCGAGTCTCAGAAAGCGCATCTTCGGTACGGGCTAAAATGACTTCCACTTCGGGGGCGCCGCCTACGTAGTTAGACGCGCTATCCTGCGCCAGAATAACAGACGCCACCATTGTGCCATGGGAGTTATCATCAAAAACGACCGAGTCTCCACTCACAAAGTCGTACCCCGCAATGAAGCGCCCCTGCGTAAAGACATGCTGAAAGGCCGGAATCTGATTCATCCCTGGGAAGCCCGCATCCAAGATGGCGATTCGGATGCCCCGCCCATAAAGATTTCTTTGATGGAGGTCTGGGATGCGCAGCATGCTGAGCTGGGTGTAGGTGGAGGCGAGCGCTTTGGGGGAAGCCTCTTGGGAGAGGAGGATTTCATGGGTGGCCGCACCGGAAAAGGTTGGGGTAGGCTTCTTCGGAGGCAGCGCCCAAGAGAAGGGTTCCACACACCTAATGAACGAAGCTTGCGGCAGGTCCTTCACAGACTGAACTTGAAGTAGAGCGGCATTGAGCCAGCGAGAAACCCCTAAGACCTGTCCGCTTTTGCTGAGCTCAGCCACCCATGCCGAGGGAATCGGAAGATCCCGCTCATCTACGGGAATGCCTTGCCTTTGACGGCGCTCTATGGCCTTAGGTGAAAGATACGTCTCTACATAGGGAAGGAGGCTGTCAGGCTTCGGCTGAAAGTAAACTACATACAGCGAGCTCTGCCCCCACAGCAGGGATGCCGCCACCGAAAGTTGGGTCAGGCCCCAGAGCCCATTCCATGGATGACGCATGCGAGTAAAACAAATATACAAACACTAGGCCGAGTAGGAGCTCCGGCCCCGGCAAAGGATGCAAAGAGTTTCTAAATGGGGGTCGGTGATATTTGATATTTTGCGGGGCCGCCGCCCGCCGAAGGCGGGC
>JAVVHK010000200.1:0-2842 GCA_032249525.1 Bacteroidota bacterium
TGATGACTTTTCCATTTTCTGGGTGAAACAGGATACGGCAGGTTATTTAGCCTCTAATCGGCCCGGGGGGCGAGGCCGGGATGACATCTATTTTGTCAAACGGATTATTCGTCCGGTCATAGAACTAGCTGTGCATGGCACCGTCCGGGATGCCTCTACGAAATTGCCCATCCCCTTCGCAACGGTAACCCTTTATGAAATGAAGGAAGGTCAGCTGATCCCGCTGGATACCTTCAATACCGATCAAAGTGCGCAGTATCGCTTCTCCCTCAAACCCGGCAAAGATTACAAGCTCATTGGCAATGCCCCCGAGTACTTAGCTAATGAAGTCCAAGTTTCCACGCGTGATGCAACCCAATCCGCAGACTTAGAGGCCGATATAGATATTTATCTGGATCGGATTGAGATAGCTCGGCCGATTGTCTTGCAAAACATTTACTTTGACTATGATAAGTACGACATTCGGCCTGATGCAGCGGTGGAATTGGATCGGTTAGCGGTGATTTTGGAGCGGAATCCCACCTTGCGGATTTTGATTGGTGCGCACACCGATACGAATGGCACGGAGGCTTACAACATCAAGCTCTCTAATAATCGGGCTAAGGCGGTGGTAGAGTATCTCAAGCAGAAGGGGATAGACCCGCAGCGGCTTACCTGGGTGGGATATGGGGAGTCGCAGCCGCTGATTTATCCGGAGCTGTCGGATGAGGATGAGCAGGCGAATCGGCGAGCGGAGTTTCGGATTTTGAGTATAGATTTGGCGCGGGCGGAGAAGTGAGGGAGTGGGGGCTTCTGCGCTGGCATTGGCCAGAGGAAAGTCCGGGCACCAGGGGGTAGGCGGTCCTCCGCAAGGGGGAGCAGGCTACCGCAAGGTCGCCTGACGGATAGGGCCACAGAAACCATACCACCCCATTGGGGTAAGGGTGAAACCGGAGGGTAAGAGCCTCCGCTAGGGTAACCCCCCGCCGGTGCAAGGCCAAACAGCCGGCAATGACCACCCCCATAGCCGGCGGGTAGGCCGCTCAGATAAATGCAGAAGTAGACACAGAACCCGGCTTACTACCCGCTCCCCACGGCCCGCCCGTTTTTTCCGGCTTCATTGTATTTTTGCCTCATGGCTATTCAAATACTTCCAGACATCCTGAAAGAAGCTCTGGAAAAGCACCCGCGACCAGACTGCATCGCGGGTAAGCAGCACGGCAAATGGGTTACTTACAGTACCGAGGACGTTTTCCGCAAAGCTCAGACCGTGGCCCGGGCCCTGCTTCACTTAGGCCTCAAAAAAGGCGATCGCATCGCCCTCGTCTCCCCTAATCGCCCCGAATGGAACTTCGTAGACCTGGGCGCCGTCTCTATTGGCGTTATCACCGTGCCCCTCTACGCAAACTCCATTGCCAAAGAGTACGAGTATATCATCAACCACGCCGAATGCAGGCTCGTCTTCTGCTCTGGCGGCGAAATCTACCAGAAAATAAAAAGTATCCTGCCCAACTGCCCTTCCGTAGAAAAAGTCTATGTCTTTGATCCCGAGGAGGGAGCCGAAACCTTTGAGAGCTTTCTCGCTTTAGGAGAAGCCCACCCCGTAGATATCACCCCCCACACCCAGAGCCTCAAACCAGAAGACTGGGCTACTTTTCTTTACACTTCTGGCACCACGGGTACCCCTAAGGGCGTCATTCTGACCCATCACAACATCGTCTCTAATGTCTTGGCCGTGCGCTCCCTCAACCTCATTCCCCGTAGTACAGGAGCGGAGCGTCTGCGGGCCTTATCGTTTTTGCCGCTCAATCACAGCTTTGAGCGTATGGTGTTTTATACTTATTTGGCGATGGATATTGGCGTGTATTATGCGGAGAGCCTGGATACTATTGCGGCGAATCTACGGGAGGTGCGGCCACATGTCTTTACTTCGGTGCCTCGGCTTCTAGAGAAGGTCTATGAGCGCATTATGGCTACGGGGCAGACGCTCACAGGCCTCAAACGAAAGCTCTTTTTCTGGGCTATAGACCTAGTGAAAGACTACGATCCTGAAAAGGCTGAAAGTTACCCCTGGACCTACAAGCTCCAGTTAGGGCTGGCCCGCAAGCTGGTGTTTAGCAAATGGCGGGAAGCGCTCGGGGGGAATGTGGGCGTGATCGTAACAGGGGCCTCAGCTTTGCCTAAGCATTTGGCTCGGATATTCTGGGGGGCCGGCATCCCCATCATGGAAGGATACGGCCTAACCGAAACTTCCCCCGTGATCTCGGTCAATACCTTTGATGCCTTTCGGGTGGGGACCGTAGGACGGCCTATCCCCGGCGTAGAGGTGCGGATAGAACCCATAGAAGGTTATCCCGAGGGCGAGGGCGAAATCGTCGTCAAAGGCCCCAATGTCATGGTAGGCTATTATAAAAACCCCGAAGCCACCGCCGAAGTCCTCAAAGACGGGTGGTTTTACACGGGAGACATCGGCCGCCTGGATAAAGACGGCTTCTTATCTATTACCGACCGTAAGAAAGAAATATTCAAAACCGCCGGGGGCAAGTATATTGCTCCTCAACCTATTGAGAATAAGCTCAAAAGCTCCCTCTACATAGAGCAGGCCATGGTCATTGGGGAGTATCGGAAGTTTCCCGCAGCGCTGATAGTGCCCAACTTCCCTAACTTAGAGAAATGGGCTCGGGAGCAGGGGATTCCTGTTACAAGCCGGGAAGCCCTCGTGCGCCATCCCCAGGTCATAGCTCTGATTCAAAGCGAAGTGGATAAGGTCAATGAGGATTTTTCTCAGTACGAGCGAGTGAAAAAGTTTATCTTGCTGACGAAGGAGTGGAGCATAGAGGGAGGAGAACTGACGCCCACCTTA
>JAVVHK010000201.1:0-2807 GCA_032249525.1 Bacteroidota bacterium
TCAGTATAATCCTGCGCTAAAAGCTTACCCTGAGGACAGGCTTTCTAAATAAGCTTCTCGTGCCCTGAAAGCGCGCCGCCTCGTAATGCTGGGCCGGCTCTGCCAAGAATGCCGACCACCGACGAGCATTCTCCGCTCTCTCCGCAGTAGGCCGCTAGCGGGAGCGGTAAATAGGAAGCTCTCCCCTCCCAAAGCAAAGTTATGGCCCTGCCCCGTCTATCCCCAAAGCCCCCCCAAAGACCCTATATACGTCAGCTACTCTAACTTCACAGCATGGGTACCGAAACCCCTCTCAAGGAGGCGATATCCCTTTTTGGGGTGCTTCACCAGCCTCTCGGTCGCAACTGGGACGCTCTAAGAGCTTACCTCCTCCACGCCCCCGAAAAAGAAGCCTGGCTCTTCCTGCGCCTCTTGGCAGGCTACTACTGGTATCCCCGCACCCCCTCCCCTACCCTTCTGAAGTTAGCGGCGCGTTTTGCGGGCCTGCCTGAAAAGCTTCTACTTTACGCTGCCCAAGAAGCTGGCGACGCCGCAGAGGCGCTCACCCTGGTCTTGATTCCCCCAGATAGACCTCCTATCGGCTTCCCAGAAAGCCTGGAGCACTGGCTACTCTACGACTTACCGGCCCTGCTCCGCTCCGAAGAGCATCTCACCATGGCTCTACCCCCTCTCTGGGAAACTCTCGCCCAAAAAGAAGCTTTTTTCCTCCACAAGGTCCTACTGCAGTCAGCTCACCTGCCTGCCCTCCGCCGAGAACAGACCCGTCAGCAAAAGTCTAATCTTCTCCTCTCGCTCCTTCAGCTGCGCTGGCCTTTCCCCCTAGATACCCTTCGCACGAGCCTTATCCCACCAGCTGCTCCTGCCCAGCCTACCCTATTTTAGCTGCGTCGTAGCTTTGCGCCATGGACCCCATCCGTCGGGAAAAGTTAGACCGCTTAGCCGCTCTCGGCATTCCCCCCTACAGCGGCGAACCCTTTCCACCTAACACCACCGCCGCAGAAATCCTCCGCTACTACCCCCAAAACAAACTGGATTTCAAACAAGTCCGTTTGGCGGGCCGCCTCTGGCGCAAACGTCTCATGGGTAAAGCCTCCTTCGCCGTCCTGCGCGACGAAAGCGGCGACATCCAACTCTACTTCCAACGAGACGACTTTGCCCACCAGCCCGAACTCTACGACGAAGTCTTCAAAAAACTCTTAGACCTGGGCGACCTCATCGGCGTAGAAGGTTTCGTCTTCACCACTAAAACAGGCGAAATCACCGTCCATGTCCAAAAATTCCGCCTCCTCGCTAAATGCTTACACCCCCTCCCCATCGAAAAAGCCACCGAAGACAAAGTTTATGCCGCCTTCACCGACCCAGAGCTGCGCCATCGCATGCGCTATGTGGACCTTATTGTGCATTTAGGCGTGCGCGAAGTTTTCCGAAAACGCACCCTGATAGTCCAAGCTATCCGAGACTTCTTCAATGCCCGAGGTTTTCTGGAGGTAGAAACCCCCATCCTCCAGCCCGTATATGGAGGTGCCTTTGCTCGCCCCTTCACAACTCATCTCCAAGCTTTGGATATGACGCTCTACCTACGCATCGCCAACGAGCTCTACCTCAAGCGCCTCATCATCGGAGGCTTCTCCGCCGTCTATGAGTTCTCCAAAGACTTCCGCAACGAAGGCATCGACCGCTACCATAACCCCGAATTCACTCAGGTAGAACTCTATGTCGCCTATCAGGACTACTACTGGATGAAAAACCTGGTAGAAGAGCTACTCTACGAAACCGTTCAAAAAGTTTGCGGTTCTTCTCGGGTAACCTATCAAGGTAAAGAAATAGACTGGACCCCTCCTTTTCGGACGATAACTTACTACGATGCGCTGAGAGAGGTGCTGGGGGTAGACGTGCGGGCGCTTTCCGAGGCCGAACTCAAGAGTCTTATTCAGTCGCGGGGGCTTTCCTTACCTGAGCCGCCTTATGAGCGGGCTGATTTGATAGATACGCTTTTCGGGAAAGTGGTAGAGCCAACCCTCATTCAGCCTACCTTCGTCATGGATTACCCCGTAGAAATAAGTCCCTTAGCCCGGCGCCACCGAAACGACCCTACCCTTACCGAACGCTTTGAACTCATCGTCGCCGGTAAGGAGATCGCTAATGCCTACTCCGAGCTCAATGATCCGATAGACCAGCGAGAACGGCTTTTGCGGCAGGCGGCCTTACGAGAAGCCGGAGGCTTAGAAGCTATGCCCATGGATGAAGACTTTTTACGAGCCTTAGAATACGGTATGCCTCCCACTGCCGGGCTGGGACTGGGGATTGACCGCCTCACCATGCTCCTCACAGACGCTCCCAGCATCCAAGAGGTCATCCTCTTCCCTCTCCTACGGCCAGAAAATAAACCCACGCCCCATACCACCTAAACCCCCACCCCGCCCCTACGGCAAAAACGGATCATACACAAACTGCACATAGTACAGCGCCCCCAGCGTCGGCCCGCCCGGCACCTCAACATGGCGATTATTCAGCACGTTTTGACCGCCGAGCCGCACCATTGACCGCCACTTCGGTATCTTGTAGCTCACCTGCGCATCTACCAGCTGATAAGTCGGAATGATGCGAGAATGAAATGGCTCTTCAAAAGGATAGGCATTCACCCATCGGTAGCCCACCATGAAACCCCAACGCTTACTTTTCGTCAGCTCCCGACCCGTCAGACTCACATTCGCCCGGTACTTCGGGGTATTAAACTGGGCTATGAGCTTATCCACTTTGGCCTCCTCGCTTAGGATAATTTCCGCATAAGTGAAGTTGCTATTGAG
>JAVVHK010000202.1:0-2801 GCA_032249525.1 Bacteroidota bacterium
CTTCCCAAAATAACTATCACCCCTTAGCCAAAAGCCTTATTGTGTAATGTGGAGAAAGGCTCTAAACTCACTCTTCCGACTCTTCGCTTTTCTTCTTGCTTTTTTCAGATTTGGATTTCTTTTGGCTCTTATCGGGGCTTTTTGATTTTTCAGGAGCTGGAGTCGGTGATTTGGCCTCCGTCTCTTTTGTGCGTTTTGGGTACTTTTTCTCAGGTTGAGGCTGTACTTGGGTTTCTTCCTTTTGTTTTTTGGCTTTTTGGGGTGCGGCGGGGATGGCTGTAGGGGTTTCGGTGGGTGCACCGGATTTGACATAGCCGAAGCCCAGCGAGAAGCGCAGGTAAATAGCAGTTAGCTGGACGGGATTGACGCCGAGGAGGGGCTGATTAGTGGTAGGGGATTTCCATGCGCCTTTGGAGGGGGAGAACTGAACGCCCAAGTCTCCACCCCAGAAGTAGGTAAGGCCCTGGGCGCGCTTGAAGCGGCGCAAGCCTAAGCCGATTTCAGCTAAGCCCAGGTCTGTCTTATAGGTCTCCTTTTCCAGAGGGCGTAGCTCCTGACTAAGACCAAAGCGAATTGGTTCTGTGAAGTAGTTGGTATAGCGCAGTTCGGCGCGTCCCACGTAATAGCCTGCATAGGGGTAGAAGAGCCACGTATTTTTATTGATGGCGGCGAAGCCGAGGTGACCGCCGTAGTGGAAAGTGTAGGGGCGAGCTAGTCCGCGTTCGGTTTCAGAAGCGTCAAAGTGCATGAGCTGGGCTCCTCCTGAGAGCAGCACCCGTCGGCCAATCAGAATATCTAGGTTGCCCCCGGCAGTGGTAGCCCAAGGAAGAAGGCTAAAGTCTTTTCCCAAGGCATCGGGTTGTTTGAGGTCGTTAGCGAGCTTCCCCCAGAAGCCTATTCCCACTCCGCTGTGCGCACGTAAAAGGATAGCCAGTTTTAGGGGGTCTTCTTGGGCGTAGGCCCAGAGACTTACGAGCAGCAAAGTAAGTAGCCGCATCGCACAAAAGTAAGTTTTTCTAAGTGACGGGAAGGTGAGTGGGGGTTAGGAGCTTGAGGTTTAGCTTTTTGAGTATGGTGTAGGTTACCTGGCTGCCCGCCTTCGGGGGGCGGCCAGCGGGTGGGGCCCGCCCAAACATATCCCTCTACTCTCGCATTAGGTGGCGAAACTTCTCCCGAGCTTTTTGCAGCTTGGGCGAAATCACATAGGTGCAATAGGGCTTAGTGGGGTTTCGGGCGTAGTAATCGCGATGATAGTCTTCTGCCGGATAGAAGTTTTTATAAGGCTCTATGGCCGTAACGATAGGATTGTCAAAAACTTTTTTGGCTGTGAGCTCGGCTTTGACCGCATGAGCGGTTTGTTTCTGGATGTCATTGAAGTAAAAAATGACGGAGCGATACTGGGGGCCGATGTCGTTGCCTTGGCGGTTGGGTGTAGTAGGGTCGTGGGTGAGGAAGAAGTACTCTATGAGGTCCCGGTAGGAGAGGATTTGGGGGTCAAAGCGCACGAGGACGACTTCGGCGTGGCCGGTGGTACCGGTGCAGACAGCTTCGTAGGAGGGATGGGGGAGATGGCCTCCGGCGTAGCCAGGAATGACTTCCTTCACGCCCTTAAGCATTTTCATTAGGGCTTCGGTGCACCAGAAGCAGCCACCTCCTACGAGGGCACTATCTAAGGTCTGGCCAGCGCTCATAACAGGAAAAGCAAACAAAAACAGGCTAGGTACAAGCTGCAGGAGCTTGCAGGGGGGGATCATAGGAGGGGCTGATCAAAATGGTAGTCTGGGTTTTGGAGGGGGGCTAGGGCTTCCTCGTGGAGGCGTTTTTGGAAGGCGCGGAGTTTTTCATGGAGGGTGGGGTCTTGCAAAGCGAGGATGCGCAAGGCGAGGAGGGCCGCATTGGCTGCGTTGTCTATGGCGACGGTGGCGACGGGCACGCCTTTTGGCATCTGGACAATAGAGAGAAGCGAGTCCAGCCCCGCTAAAGAGTGGCTACTTCGGATGGGAACTCCAATGACCGGGATGGTGGTGAGGGAAGCTATCATGCCCGGCAAGTGGGAAGCCCCCCCTGCCCCCGCAATAATGACTTGTAATCCTCGCTGGACAGCTTTCTGAGCATAGGCGTAGAGGCGATCGGGGGTGCGATGTGCGGATACAATTGTAAACTCATGCGGCACCCCAAATTCCACCAGCACTTCTCGGGCGGCCTCCATGACTTTGGCATCAGAGGCGCTTCCCATGACGATGCCGACCTTAGGGGTCATGGGGGTAAAGGTAAGGTTACTGGAGTTTGCGTTGGCAAGTGCCCCGGGCGCAAGAGCGGCGGGCCGCTACTTGCCGGTAGAGCCAATCCCGCCCTCGTCGCGGTATAAGGCGCAAAAGCGCCGCCAACCATCCACAGCGCGCATGCGCCAAAGCTTCTATCACCGCATCACTCAGCGCATAGATTTTCCCCTCTCGTACAAAAAACGCAGAATACACAGGTAAAGGCAGCTGTCCTAAATCAGTATAATCCGTCGCTACTAACTGAAGAGACCCCGGCGGTGAGCGCCGATAGACCCACCAAGCCATACGCCGACAAAAGCGACATTGGCGCTCATAATAAAGCTTGGCTGGCATATAAGGATAGAACACTTTTCCAGCCCCATCTTTCTTCGGTTTAGAGGGGGAAAGCTAACTGAGGGCTCTGAGTTCTAATACCATTTTGAGGCCAAGGCTTTCTTAGTGTGGAGAGGGGATGGCCGCGCCCGCCCTGCGGGCGGGCGCGGCCTCACGGCGGCGGCCAGCGCCCAAAGGGCGCTGGCC
>JAVVHK010000203.1:0-2783 GCA_032249525.1 Bacteroidota bacterium
TTTTTGTGGTGGGGGTTTTTTTGGGGGGGGCCCCCCCCGGCGCGGGGGGGGGGGGGCCCCCGGGGGGGGGGGGGGCCCCCCCCGCCGGGGGGCCCGCCGCCAAAAGCTCTCTCAATGATATTAGCGGAGTCGCTTAGAAAGTGGAGGTTCTCTTTCTTGTATATTCTGGTGGTAGGCGGCGTAGGTTTTATGGGATGGGAGCTGGCCTTTCTGAGAGGGTGGGCTACGGAGGCTTTTGCGTTTGCTGAGAGTCGACGGTAGGGGTAAGAGCTTTATATTTGCTATATGGTTCGTTTAGTAATAGGTTTAGCGGGCTTTCTCTGGGCGCAACGGGTATTGAGCTACGATCTCTGGATGGACAGCGTAGCTTTTGGGCCGAGGGTTTGGTACTGGCGGGCGGGCATCGTCGTAGACCCACAGAGCGCCTCCAACCTCACCTTGGAGCTCATGAACTACACCATAGATAGTGTGTGGTGGGCTGGAGGGCCGTTGAGCTTTACCTATACTGCTGATAGTCTGCTCACCATTACCTTGCCTGGGGGAATGGCCGTAGGGGATACCCTATGGGTGGCGTATCACGGTACAGGTGTGCTGGACCCAGGGGGATTTGGGGGCGTCTATTGGGGCACAAACGCTGTATTCAACATTGGGGTGTCGTTGTACATTCAGCGGCACAGTTATGGGCGGGCGTGGCATCCCGTAGTGGATAGCTTCGGGATCAAGCGTCCTTATCGGTTTCACATTCGTCTGCCGGATAGCCTCAAAGCCGCCTGTAACGGAATCTTGGACAGCGTAGAAGTTTTAGGTGGGGGCTGGCAGCGATGGCATTGGCGCATGGACAGACCCATTCCAGCCTATTTGGCTTCCATTGCGATTGGGAAGTATGTCATAGCTCAGGATACTCTCATTCGGGCGCCGGGTGACACTTTGCCTATCTGGTTTTTTGTCAGTCGCTCCGATAGTGCCGGTGTCTATGGTACTTTTAGCCGTTTGAAGCCCCTGATTCGGGAGTGGGAGGCTAAACTGGGGCGTTTTGCGTTTGAACGGGTGGGGTATGTGGGGGTCGGTTTCTCTTCAGGGGCTATGGAGCATTCCACCAATATCGCTTATCCCGCTATCATCATGAATGGCACGCAGATGTACGACTGGCTCTGGGCTCATGAACTTATGCACGAGTGGTTTGGCAATGCCGTTACAGGCCCTAACGAGCGCCAAATCTGGCTCAAAGAAGCCTTTGCCGCCTACGGAGAAGCGCTCTTTTATGAGAAGTTTTTCGGCCGGGATAAATATTATGATCACCTACGGGGATACTGGGATGCGACCCTCCGTACTTTGCGCTGGGAGGAGGGGCTCTTCCCGCTGGATGATATTCCTCTGGAACATACCTATGGGACAGCTACCTACCGACGCGGCCCCGTGATTGTCCATAACCTGCGCCACCAGCTCGGGGATAGCTTGTTCTTTTTGGGCCTTCGGGCCTATCAGAATCGCTACCGTTATCGGGTCGCTAACACCGACAGCCTCCTCCAAGTCCTTATAGACAGCACAGACGACCCGACGATTGGGTCCTTCTTCACAGACTGGGTCCGACAGCCGGGCGAAGTGCATTTTAGGATTGATTCAGTGCGGCCGGACCCGGCGCATCCGGATTCATTCTTGGTGTATTGGCGGATGCGCTTGCGGGATAAGCCCAGTTATGTTTCGCCCACCCGGCTAACCCTATACCTGCAAGGGGCTACTCCTGCCGAGGAAGTCTATCGGCAGTTTTTCACGGATGGGTCGGCGCAGGGCGTAGCTCGGATTCATGTGCCTTTTACGCCACAAGTAGCCGTACTTCATCCTAATGGAGAATTAGCCGATGCCTCCATCCACGGGCAGCGGCTCTATCGGGGCAATGTCAACTACAACTTCCCCTATCTCTACCTGTCCCTACGCACCATAGGCCTGGCCTCTAATGACTCCCTCTGGGTCCATGCCGCGCTCAACTACGTAGCTCCTTATGATACAGCGGGGCTTCCGCTTTCTTCTACAAGGTATTGGCAGATAGATGGCAGGTGGGGTAAATCCCTGGCGATGCGAGGCATCTTTCAGTACAATGGCACGGGAGTAGGAACGGGAGCCTACATGGATACCACCTGGCTAAACTTCCGGGAGGATTCGCTGGCGCTCTACTGGCGGCCTAATGCCGGCACAGCCTGGCAAGAATGGCCCTACTACCAAATAGACGTCGGAACCTCCCCCACCGACTACCGAGGGCGCATCATTGCGGACTCGCTTTTGCCCGGAGAGTATGCCTTAGGCCGGAAACTAACCCCTACCCATCTCCTCTCTGAAATGCCTTCTTCCAACTCATGGCTCATAGCCACTGAAGCCTCCCTCCTACGCCTAAAAAATAACACCTCCAAGGAGGGGCTCTACGAACTGTACGACCTCTGGGGACGTAAGTGGGGGCATGGCGTTTTACCCGCAGGCGAGGAAGCCCGGCATGAACTCCCAGGCGGCCTGTACGTCGTTCGCACCAGCGAAGGCGTGAGAAAGGTGTGGGTGTGGCGATGAGACTAGGTAAATCCCAGACGACTAACCCCGCTCTCGTAGTGATCAAGTCGCACCTTGAGCATATACCATTTGCAATCAAAAGCCATTTAAATGAGGAGAGAGGTTTTGGCGGCGGGGGCCCCCCCCGGGGGGGGGCGCCCCCCCCCCAGGGGGGGGGCGGGCCCCCCCCGGGGGGGGCGCGCCCCCCCAACAACACCCCCAAAAAAAAAAAAAAAATACAAACAAAA
>JAVVHK010000204.1:0-2782 GCA_032249525.1 Bacteroidota bacterium
GTTGCCCATTTTGCGGATCATGCGCAGCTGCTCCAGCATGTCTTCCAGGTCAAACTTATTTTTTTCCAGTTTTTTCTGGAGTTTGGCGGCTTTTTCGGCATCAAACTGGGCCTGGGCTTTTTCTACGAAGGAGATGATATCGCCCATGCCGAGGATGCGACTGGCAATTCGGTCAGGATAGAAGGGAGAGAGGTCCTCGGGCTTTTCACCGGTGCCTATGAACTTGATAGGGAGACCAGTGGATGCCCGCAAGGAGAGGGCGGCGCCACCCCGCGCATCCCCATCCAGTTTGGAGAGGATGACGCCTGTAACCGGGACCGTCTGGCTAAAAGCCTGAGCTGTAGTAACAGCGTCCTGGCCCGTCATCGCATCCAGCACTAAAAGCACTTCGGTGGGCTGTAGGGCCTTAGAGAGGCGCGCCAGCTCTTCCATTAGCTCTGCATCGGGGGTTTGGCGCCCCGCCGTGTCAATAATAATCACTTCGCGGGCTTGCTTTTTGGCCGTTTCTATGCCCCGACGTACCAGGCCTTCTACATCGGAGGTATCTTCGCGGTAGAAGGGAACGCCTATTTTTTCGGCGAGGACGGCAAGCTGTTCAGCTGCCGCCGGCCGATATACATCAGCGGCAATAAGGTAAGGAGCTTTACCCTGATTTTTGAGATAAAGCGCCAGTTTAGCTGAAAAAGTCGTTTTCCCCGCCCCATTTAGCCCTACAATCATATAGATGGTAGGAGGTAAAGGTGCGAAGCGAAGGGGCTCTTGCTTTTCCCCTAAGAGGCGCACCAGCTCATCATATAGGATCTTGATGAAGAGTTGGGTGGGGGTAACGGACTTAATGACCTCTTGGCCGATGGCTAATTCTTTGACGCGGTCGGTGAATTCTTTGGCGACCTTGTAGTTGACGTCGGCTTCCAGGAGGGCTCGGCGCACTTCTTTGACGGCGTCGGCGATATTGGCTTCGGTCAGGCGGGCTTTGCCTGAGAGCATCCGAAAAGTTTCTGTGAGGCGCTCTGTAATAGCCTCAAACATAGCTGGGCAAAGATAAGGATTGGGTAAGTTTGCGGCGGTGCCGCGCCTATCTATTATTACGGTAACTTATCGGGCGGCGGAGGTGCTTCCGATCACCCTTCGCAGCGTGGCGAGCCAATCCTGGAAAGACTGGGAGCATATATTTGTGGATGGGGGTTCGTCGGATGGGACTTTGGAGCAGATTGAGGCGTATGCGCGCTCGCAAGAGCGGGTGCGGTATCTCAGCGAACCTGACCGGGGGCTCTATGATGCGATGAATAAGGGACTCCTTTTGGCGCAGGGAGAATATGTGTGCTTTTTGAATGCGGGGGATAGTTTCTGGGCGGAGGATACGTTGGAACGGCTTTTTGCGGCGGCTCCTCCAGAAGCCGATGTATTGTATGGCGAGCATGTAGAGGTCAATTCTGAAGGGCAGATTCTCTCTACGCCTCGGCATCGGCCCTATCCGAGGGGGGAGCTACGGAAGGCGCACTTTCGCACCGGGATGCGCATATGCCACCAGGCGCTGATCGTGCGCCGGCAACTGGCCCCTACCTACAACCTAAAATACCGACTGGCGGCCGACTTGGACTGGACCCTTCGGCTACTGAGCCAAAACCCCCGCACCTACGATAGCGGGCAAATCCTAATTCGCTACCTGGCCGGAGGAATATCAGCCAGACGACTACGAGAGTATGTATGGGAACGCACTTCTATTTTGTACCAGCACTTTGGGATAGGGGCGGTTTTAGAAAGCGGATGGGCCATCCTCCGGCATAAAGGGCTGGGCGGCTACCCCCGACTAAACCCCGCATGAAAAGCCTGCGCAGCGATTTAGTTCTTACGGTCTTTTCCCACCTTCTGACGAAGCCCGTGTGGCTTATTGCGGACAACCTCATCCAGGATCGCTTGGGTCATGAAACCTACGGTCTGATTGGTGCCCTCCATAGCTATGCCACCTGGGCTAATGTGATAGCCGACTGGAGTCTTTCCTACCATATTGCCCGCCAGATCGCCCAAGCTTCCCACCTTATTCGTCCCATCGCCGCACAAACCCTGCTTCCTAAGCTCTTCCTCTCTCTTCTTACGGGGGGGTTATTCTTACTTCTGGGATACCTCGTAGGCTATGCAAAAGAAAGCTTGTGGTGGCTATCGGGGCTTTTGGGCTACCAGATTCTACTGAGCTGGATTCAATATTTTCGGAGTTTTTTTCAGGGTGCCCAGCTTTTTCGCGCGGATGCTCTTTTAGGAAATGCAGAGAAAGCGGTAATCATTGTACTTCTGCTGGCTTTTTGGCAACACATGTCTGGGCACCTTTACATCCTTATACTGGTAGCTGGAGGCGGGATAGCATTGGGCGGGATAGGCCTGTGGGCATGGAAACAGTTTGGACCGTGGTCTGTGGAACTCAGTAAAAAGGAACTATGGTCGCTTTTTCGTCGGCTGACCCCTTATGCGGTTTTAGTTCTGGTCAGTGGTCTCAACGAGCGGCTTAACCAAGTGCTGATAGAGCGGTTAGCGGGACCTTATGAGAATGGGCTGTACTTAGGTGCTTACCGGTGGTTTGGAGCCAGTATGATGTACTTATGGGTGGTGCTGCCGATTTTTTATGCGCGTTTTGCGATGTTGGGGCATCGGCCCACGCCGACTTTGTGGCGTACCTTTCTTATGGGGCAGCTTTCGGCGGCTATCCCTCTCATGGCGGTTACCTTAGTGATGTTGGTGGAACCTGAGCTTTTTTTGATACTTTTTCGGCATAGCACGGAGGAAGAGC
>JAVVHK010000205.1:0-2716 GCA_032249525.1 Bacteroidota bacterium
TCAAGTTTGTATTCCTGAAAAAGAATGCAGGCACTCGCCGCTCTTCAAAGGCGGAGGAGTCATAATAAGTGTAAAAATCCAATCGGGCTTCGCTTTTATCAATGCGCCATTCAAAGATGCTGGTTTTATTCACGATGCCCTGTGGGACGAAGTTGGCCAGGGTCTCCCAGAATTTGGGCAGGTAAGTGGGGTTGCTGACGGCCAGACTTTCGGAAATGGCTATGAACTGGGGGACCGGTGCGCGGACTTTAGTTTCGGGATTTTTGAGGAGGAGGGCTGCCTCCACGAAGCGCAAGAGCTCCGGGTAAGGTTTGAAGCCCTTTTTGTGCAGGCGGCTGGCTAAGGAGGCAATGGCTTTTTTTTCAGGCAAAGAGAGGTCGCCTGTCTCCCAGGCCGAAAAGAAGGCCTGCGCCCGCGCCGTAATGTCGGGCCGCTTAAAGCGCTCTAAAGCCCCCTTCATCGCCACGCCAAACTCATCCGGTGAGTCCGGTATCTCCACCAGCTGCCCATATCCCAGCCCCACCACCCACAACCCAATCAACCCTAACCGGCGCATCGCCTCAAATCTACAACGGATACGCCATAAAACGCCCCCCTAAACAGGTAGAGGACGCCGCCCCGCCCACAAAGCTTCTACCACCCCCGGGTCCGATAAAGTAGAAATATCTCCGAATTCCCGCTCGCCAACGACAATCTTTCTAAGAATGCGGCGCATGATCTTGCCTGATCGCGTCTTAGGGAGGTCGGGGGCGATTTGAATCACATCGGGTTTCGCAATGGGGCCTACCTGCTGGCGAACCGTCTCTATGAGTTCGGCCTCAGGGGGAGGCGTAGCACCCTTTTGAAGTACGACAAAGGCGTAGATGCCCTCCCCCTTGATGGGATGAGGAAAGCCCACCACCGCTGCCTCTGCCACAGCCGGATGAGCCACAAGCGCACTTTCTATTTCGGCCGTGCCGAGCCGATGCCCCGAAACTTTGAGTACATCATCTATTCGCCCGTAAATCCAGAAACATCCATCTTCATCTACACGTGCGCCATCGCCTGTATAGTAATAGTTCGGATAAGGTGCGAAATACACTTCGTAAAAGCGCTTCGGGTCCCCCCAGAGGGTGCGGGCTCGGCCCGGCCAGTTGCCTTTGAGGGCTAAGATACCCTCTCCCGGTTCTGCCAGCTCCTTTCCGTCGGCTGTGAGTAGTACTGGCTCAATCCCTGGCAAAGGATAGGTAGCACTCCCCGGCTTTTGAACTCCATGGAAAGCTGGCACAGGGCTGATGCATATACCTCCTGTTTCTGTCTGCCACCAAGTGTCTACGATGGGGCACTTTCCTTGGCCCACCACCTCATGATACCAGCGCCAAGCCTCGGGATTGATAGGTTCGCCTACGCTGCCTAAGAGGCGAAGCCGTTCTCGCCGACTGGCATGCACCCACTGGTCACCTTCCCGCATAAGAGCTCGTATCGCTGTAGGCGAAGTGTATAGGATAGACACGCCATACTTGTCTACGATTTCCCACAAGCGACCTGGCGTAGGATAAGTAGGGGTGCCCTGAAAAAGCACCTGCGTTGCTCCACTACACAAAGGCCCATACACTAAGTAGCTGTGCCCCGTAATCCACCCCACATCGGCCGCACAGAAGTAGATATCTTCCTTTTTGTAATCAAAAACCAGCTGAAAAGTATAAGTCGCATAGACGAGGTAGCCGCCCGTAGTGTGGAGGAGGCCTTTAGGTTTGCCTGTGGAGCCAGAAGTGTAGAGAATGAATAGCGGGTCTTCGGCCTGCAGGGGAGGGTAGTCAGAGTAAGGGGGAACTTTTGTGCGCAGGGTCTGATAGCTGTGATGGGAGGGGTGCTGGGCAGAAAAGGGTTTTTCAGGCGTGTCTATGACTAAGATATGCTCCACGGCAGTGCCTTCGGTGGCGGCTACGGCCTGCTGATAGAGGGGGGTGATTTTACCTCCTCGGGGACTCTCTTCGGTCGTGATAAGGAGCTTAGCCTGAGAATCTATGAGCCGAGATCGCAGAGCCTCCACTGAAAATCCTGCAAATACCACCGTGTGGATGGCTCCGATTTGTGCGCAAGCCAGCATAGCCGCAATCGCCTCCGGAATCATAGGGAGATAGATGGCCACTCGGTCTCCCTTTTGGATACCGAAGTGCCGCAAAAGGCCTGCCAGTTGGTGGACTTCTTTCTCTAAGTCGGCGTAGGTGAGGGTTCGGCCTGGAGTGTGGGGGTGGTCGGGTTCCCAGTAGAGGGCGACTCGATCCGGGGTATGGCGGGCATGACGTCCCACAGCATTGTAGGCGGCATTCAGGAGACCATCCTCGTACCAGCGAATCTCTATACGGGGAGTCTCAGCTGGGCCAGCCGGCGGGTGAACCTCCAAATACCCCCCCTTCGTAGGAAAGCGCTCCCATGAGAGTATGCCCGCAACTTCTTTCCAGAAGGTGTCCGGGTCTCGCAGGCTTCGCTCATACAGCTCAGCATAAGCTGGAGCCCGCCGCCGCAAAGCCTCTATCCAAAAAGCCATACCACAAAAATACAAGCTTACCCAGAAGTAGGACGGGTTTCTGTGGGGGAGTGTAAAAGAACTTGAAGAGCCGATAAAATCGTTTCATCAGGAATGGATTCCAGCTGGCGGCAGGGGGCCTCCCGACATCCATACCAAGAGTTCCAGGTGCAGCCCGGAAGGCACTGGGTACCCCCCTCCCAAAAG
>JAVVHK010000206.1:0-2697 GCA_032249525.1 Bacteroidota bacterium
GCTCGGCGAACTGGCCGGCGAGCCGGGCGTGCTGGGCCTCGGCGAGCTGATGAAGCCATTGGGTGAGGGTAGTAGCGTAGAGGTTTTGATGCTCAATGCGGCGCATTTGGGTTTCTAAGTGTGCGTAATGTTCGGCGGAGAGGTTAGGCGGGACTTGGGCGAGCTGGTTTTGGAGCCAGGTTTGGCGTTCGCGACGTTTTTCGGTGGCGGCCTCTAAGGCGTGTACTTCTTCGTTTAGTTGGCGCCAGGCGTGGTAGAGTTTTTTGTAGGCGACGAGCTCTTCGGTTAGTTCGGCGTAGGCATCTAAGAGGCGCATTTGATAGGCGGGCTGGAAGAGGGCCTGGGTTTCATGCTGGCTGTGTATCTCTAAAAGGTGGTAGCCGATGTCCCGCACTTGCTGGATGGAGAGGAGGGCGTCGTTGAGGAAGTAGCGACGGCGGCCTTGGGGAGAGATTTCGCAGCGCAAAAGAAGAGGCGAAGTGAGAGGTTCGTCAAAAAGGGCTTGGATAGCTTCTGGGATAGGGTCAAACTCTGCTTCAATGACGGCGCGGGCGGTGAGGGGGGGCAAGTCGGCTTTTGTGCCTAAGAGGGTGGCGATGGCTTCTACGAGGAGGGATTTACCGGCGCCGGTTTCTCCTGTGAGAATATTGAGGTGGGGTGCCCAGGTGAGCGAAATGTCTCGCAGGAGCGGGAGATTCTGGATGTGTAAGCGGCGTAGCATGCGTGGAGTTTGGAGCAAATTTCGTAAGATTGCAGGTGATGAGAGCCTTAGGGGTTTTATTAGCGCTGGGGGTGGCATGGGCGCAGGTTCATCCGCTCTGGCGTACCTATACCGATGAAGACTATGGGCCTTACGGGAGTGTTTGGGGAATGGCTCAGGACCCTGTTACGGGCATTCTATATGGGGCGACGAATGCAGGGGTGTTAGAATATGACGGACAGCGGTGGAATCTTATCTCAACGCCGGCGCCCGTGCGATCGCTTTGGATTAGCCCCAATAACCGCATTTGGGTAGGATGTAAAGGGGACTTTGGAGAGCTTAGGACCGACTCCTTAGGACGACTGGTGTACAAATCTTACCTGAGTTTTTTGCCCGTGTCGCTCCAGCGGGTGGGGGATGTCAATGCCGTTTTCGGAACCCAAAACGAGGTCTATTTCATAGGCTCGCAAGCGGTCGTGTATGTAAATAGTCGGGAGCTGGCCCCGATCCCTAAGGTATTTTCAGATAAGTTTGTAGCGGGTGGTGGGCTTGTAGGAGAAGAGGTGTGGGCGTATTTTTCGGAGCGGGGTTTGGTGCGGCTCACTCCCCAGGGCCCTAAAGAAATAAGTGGCGGGAATATTCTGGAGCTCCGAGAGCCTTTGGCCGCGATCCTGGCTGTAGAGCCAGAAAAAATCTGGCTTCTTTCCACGGAAGGGCGTATTTATGAAGGGAAAAGGAGGGGAGGTACCTTTGTCCCGAAGAAGTTAGGCGTATCTACCTACTTACAGAGTAATGGAATTCAATCGGCCGCTCTCCTTCCTGACAAAACGATTCTTATAGCTACTCGGAGTGGGGGTGTGGTGTGGCTTCGGGCCGATGGGGAGGTGTTGGGGACATTTTCTAAGGGAAGGGGCTTTCCAGATGATGACATTTATGGGCTTTTTGTGGATATAGCAGGCAATGCGTGGGTTGGGCATAGTCGGGGTTTGACGCAGATCCTTTTTCAGGTGCCGATTCGGAGTTATGCGCATGTGCCGGGGATAGAGGGGAAGGTGAATGCTATTTTGCCGACGGAGCGGGGATTATATGTGGCGACTTTGCAGGGTGTGTATCGGCTGCGGGGCGATAAGTTTGTAGCGGTGCCTGGTATAAAAGGTGAGGCTTGGCATTTGCAATCTTTGCGGGGGCGGGTGCTGGTAGCTTCCTCCGAAGGTCTTTACGATGTAAGCGGAGAGGCCCCCGTCCCAGTCATCGCAGGACAGTCGTTTGGCTATATTTTGCCTTCTGAGAAACAGGATCAGGCTTATGCTTATGGGCAGAGAGGCATAGCTATCCTAAGATATGCCAATGGCCGCTGGCAGCGCGCTAAGGAAATAGACATTCCTGATGTGCGTTCGGTAGTAGAGGTGGGGGACTTTTTATGGATAGGGACAGTGGCCAGTGGGGTTCTGCGATACAACTTGGCTCAGGGCGAAATCGTACAGGAGGATTTTGGTCTGCCCAAGGGGGGGTATTATGTGGCGAAGCTGGCGGGGGACATTTATGCCCAGTCTTCTCAGAAGGTGTATCGGCTGGAGGGTAATAGATTTGAGGAAGTGCCTATTCTTATGGAGCGGCTGGAAGGGGAGCGCATAGACCGTTTGATAGAACTCTCAGGCGGGCGGTACCTCTTTCGGAGCCGAATGGGGCTGCGGGTGATTGACTTAGCTTCGCCTGAGTTTCCTGTAGAAGCTACTTACCAAGAGGCTTACTTCACGCTCAACATTCGGGCTTCTCGGCCTGATGTGTTGCACATAGACGGAAACCGTCTTTGGGCAGCGTATAAGGATGAGGTAGTCTTGAGCGATCTCCTGTTTAAGCCCTCCCCCCCAACGCCTTCTCTTGTGAGGACGTTTTATGCAGGGGGGCGGCTTATCTGGGGAGGGCGTTTCTACTTGTCCGACGAAATGAAGCTTTTGACTACCCAGCCAGCTAACGCTATTCCCGAAATCTCCTAT
>JAVVHK010000207.1:0-2680 GCA_032249525.1 Bacteroidota bacterium
ATGGAGGCTTTGCGGCAGGCTCTGGTAGAGGCGCCCTGGGAGGAGGGGCACTTAGAGGGGGCTTTGCTGCTGGAAAGGCTGCCAGAAGAGGTACGTGACACCGCAGCTGCCCTCATGATGAACCATCTCACCGTGAGCGAAAGCTGGAAGCAGTGGGACGAAGCCCCCCTGGAAGAAGACCCCATCAAAGTCTTTGAGAGTAACTACCGGAGGCGGTTTATCAGGAGCATTTAGCGCTGCATCGGGTGCTTTTGGAGAAGCGGCGGGAGATAGCGCAGCAAGACGGGGTGATTTTAGCCTATCGGCTACGGGAGGTTTAGGGAGGGGTCGGTTTGGGTGTACCAGTCCTTATACATGACGTAGCGGCTGGCGTAGGCGGCGAGGCTCTCTAAGTGGGCATCGGAGAGGGGCTTGATGGGCTTAGCGGGGACGCCTGCGTAGAGATAGCGGGGCTGGAGCTTCATGCCTTCGGGGACGAGAGCGCCAGCGGCAATAAGCGTTTCGTCGGGGATTTCGGCGTGGTCAAGGATGATGCTTCCCATGCCGATCAGGACGCGGTTACCGATTTTGCAGCCGTGGACGATGGCGCCGTGGCCGATGGTAACTTCGCTGCCGATTTCAAGGGGCGCTTTTTGATAGGTGCAATGGAGGATAGCGCCATCCTGGACGTTCGTGCGGTCGCCGATGCGGATATAATGCACATCGCCCCGAATGACGACATGGTACCAGATACTGCAGGACTCGCCGATTACCACATCGCCAATGATGACAGCGGTTTCGGCGAGGAAGGTGTTAGGTCCGATCTGGGGGATTTTTCCGAGGAGCGGGCGGATGATAGGCATATTCAAAGATAGGGAAACTGATCCACCGAGCCGTGCTCAGGGTATCCAGGTCTCTTCGGTGGTTTTGCCCTCGTCGTTGATGTAGCTCCAGACGAGGAGGTTATTGGAGAGCTGGATGATTTCGCGCACTTCGGTGGTAGGGCCGAGGGAGAGGGTGAGGAAGCGGTTGTCGTTAGTGAAGCGAAAGGAGCCGTTGGTGGTGGGGGTGGGTTCGTCGGTGGTGCAGGTGGTAGGGTTTTGGAAGGTGAGGGAGAAGTCGGAGCGGAAGGTCCAGCGGTCGTCGCTGCGGCAGGATGGAAGGGGCTCCGTGGTGCCGGCGATGGCAAGGGTTTGGAGGCGCCAGGTACGGGCGCTACCGCCGGTTAGAAGCTGGAGGGCGTCTTGAGCGGGGGCAGGTTCGGGCTTATCGGGTTGGCAGCTCCAGAGGAGGAAGGTGAGGAGGGCTAAGGCGGCGGTACGCATAGAGCAAACTTACGGCTGGATAGGCCATTGCGGTTGGTATGGGCGGGGGCGCCATTGAAAGGCGGGGAGGAAAAGGGGGGATTTGAGGAGGAACTTGACGGGTATGAAGCGACCCTGGGGTTGCTTTTCTAAGCGGAGGTAGATGGGTTGGCGGTTTGGGCCTAAGGTAATGTGGAGGGAGTAGGCTTTCAGGATTTCGTGGGCGCCCTGGTAGTGGGGGCCGTCGCTCTGGTAGTAGACGGCCTGGAGGTTGTGGCGGTAGTGGATAGGGGAGAAGGCTTGGAGGGTGGAGTCCCACTGGGCAAGGAGGCTGTCACTACGCACTTGGTTGTAGAAGCGGAGGAGGGTGTCTATTTCGCTGGTGGTGAAGACGTTTCCGGCGGCTATGAGGGAGTCTGGGGTCTGCTGGGGGAGGGTGAGGTGAATCTGCCGGGCGAAAAGCTGGTAGGGATAGCTGTAGAGCCAGGCGCGGCTCAGGAGGAAGAGCTTCTGGGCGAGCGTGTCGTAGAGGAGGGTATCGGCAGTGGCGGCGAGGGGGGGCCGGAGAATGGTAGCTTGGCCGATGATATAGAGGTGCGGGGAAATGAGGTAGGCAAGGTGGCCCTGGAGGAACGCCGTATCCCGGTCTGTGAAGAGGAAGGCGGCGACGTTGTCTTTGAGGGTGAGGGTGTCGGGGTGCCAGAAAGCGCTGTCGGCGATACCCCAGCCTCGACCTTTTCGGCTTTTATAGCGGATGTCGCAGGCAGCAAAGCCCGTATCGGCTTTCTGGTCGTAGAAGGCGAATTGGGCTCGCAGGATAAGCTCGGGGGTTCGCCAATGTACATCGGTGTGGAGGGTGAGGAAGCTATCCTGGCGGTTCCAGTGGCCACTCGCAGCGGAGAGGGTTTCGGCCTGGGTGGTGTGGTAGAGGGTAAAGGGCCGGGGGAAGATAGCGAGGCTGCTGTCGGTTTTGTAGAGGAGGGTGTCCGAAAAAGCCACGTAGGGAGGACGTTCTATGCGTACCTGCTGTGCTAAGGTCGCTGTGGCGGTAGGCACGTGGTAGGTGGCGGTGAGGCTGTAGATAGTGCCGCTGGTGTCGGTGAGGGAACCGCCGCCGGTGTAGGAGGCGGTTTCGCTTTGGCGGTCGTAGGTGAGGTGCTCGGTGCGAAGGGTGATGGTGCCGAAGGTGGCTACGACTTTTCCCTGGTAGGTCAGCAAACGTGTGATGGGGTCGTAGGTGAGCGTTTGGGCGGTGATGGTACCGCTCTGGCCGATGCGTGTGCGGACGGCGCCCCGAGCCTGAAAGGCATTTGTAGCGTAAAGTGTAGCCTCGTCGCAGAAAAGCTGGATGGTATCCTGGCGAAGGGCAACGGCCCCGCGCAGGTAGCGCACCTCGT
>JAVVHK010000208.1:0-2678 GCA_032249525.1 Bacteroidota bacterium
CCAAAAAACTATACCAAGAAGAATATATCGCATAGGTGCTAAGCTTTAGCAGCAGCTGGAAGGGTTGATTTGAGCAATGCGGCGCTCATGCCGCCCACCTTCAAAAGCCGTCGTCAAAAACGCCTCCACGATCGCTTCTGCCTCCTGAGGCTGGAGAAATCGCGCCGGTAAGCACAGGACATTGGCATCGTTGTGCGCACGAGCTAGTCGAGCTATCTCCACATTCCAGGCCAGCGCGGCTCGCACCTGGGGATACCGATTGGCTGTCATGCAGACGCCGTTCCCGGTCCCGCAGAGAAGAATCGCGCGCTCCGCCGGATCAAACTCCTTCATCAGCTGATGCACCCACTGGGGATAATCCGTAGCTTCCTCGGAGAAGGTTCCCACATCTACGACCTCATAGCGCCCCTCCAAATACCTCCGAAGATGCTGCTTGAGCTTATAGCCCGCATGGTCGCTGACAAGCCACACGCGCATTCTGCCAAAAGTAGGGAAAAATCTGGCAGGTTTGGCTTCTGGCGCCTTCTTTGCCCAGAATATCCACCATGCGTTGGGAACAATTTACCGTTCGGGCTCAAGAAGTGCTCCAGCACGCTATGGAGCTGGGGCAAGCCGCCCGGCACAGCACGATTGAGAATGGACATTTGGTTTTGAGCCTTCTGGAACGGGACGAAGCCATAACGCCCTATCTCCTGCAGAAGGCAGGCGTAAATGCCGCTTCCCTCAAGCAGCAGGTCTCTGCCTGGTTACAGCGACAGGCCACCTTACAGGGGGGCGCGGGTTCGCCGGCCATCGGGCCTTCCCTGCAAGAGACCCTGAATAGGGCCCTCCAGCAAGCCTCTCGCTTAAAAGACCAGTATGTGGGCATTGATCACTTGTGGCTGGCCCTCTCCGAAGCTAAGGACGACATTGGGCACCTTCTGCGTCAGCAGGGCCTTACTAAAGACACTATTGAAAAGGCCATGCAAGCCCTGCGTAAGGGCCAGTCCCTCTCCGACCCGCATGCCGAAGAGCGCTTCAATGCCCTGGGTAAGTACGCCATAGACCTAACCGCTCTGGCCCGGCAAGGTAAACTTGACCCCGTAATCGGCCGCGACGAGGAGATTCGACGAACCCTCCAAATCTTAGCCCGCCGCACTAAAAATAATCCCGTGCTCATAGGGCATCCCGGTGTCGGTAAAACCGCTATCGTAGAAGGCATTGCTCAGCGAATCGCCAGCGGCGATGTTCCCGAAACCCTCAAAAATAAACGTCTCTTCGCCTTAGATATGGCGGCCCTTTTAGCCGGGGCCATGTATCGCGGCCAGTTTGAAGAGCGCCTCAAAGCCGTCGTCAAAGAAGCCACCCAATCCGAGGGCGAAATCATCCTCTTCATTGATGAGCTCCATAACCTCATCGGCGCCGGCAAAGCCGAAGGCGCCATGGATGCCGGCAACATCCTCAAACCCGCCCTCGCCCGCGGCGAACTGCGCGTCATCGGCGCTACCACCCTGGACGAATACCAAAAATATATTGAAAAAGACAAAGCCCTCGAACGCCGATTCCAGCCTGTTTATGTAGATGAACCCTCCGTGGAAGAAACCATCTCCATCCTGCGGGGCCTCAAAGAACGTTACGAAATCCATCACGGTATCCGCATTACGGATGAAGCCATTGTGGCGGCCGCCGAACTCTCCCACCGCTACATCTCCGACCGCTTCCTCCCCGATAAAGCTATAGACCTTATCGACGAAGCCGCCGCCCGCCTCCGCCTCGCCCTCGACTCCCTGCCAGAACCCTTAGACCAACTGGAGCGCCGCATCCGCCAACTAGAAATAGAACGCGAAGCCCTCAAAATAGAAAAAAACGAAACCAAAGTCGCCGAACTTTCCCGGCAGCTCAGCGAACTCTACAAAGAGCGCGAAGCCTTACGCGCCCAGTGGGAACATGAAAAGCACCTCATCCAGTCTATTCGTCAGCTTCAAGAGGAATTAGAACAACTTCGCTTTGCGGCGGAGGAAGCAGAACGACGCACCGACTGGGGCAAAGCCGCCGAAATCCGCTACGGCCAAATCCCCGCCATTGAAAAGAAAATCAACGAACTCAAAGCCCAGCTGGATGAACTTTCTCAAAAGGGACAGCGCCTCCTGCGAGAAGAAGTTACAGCAGAGGATATTGCGGCGATTGTGAGCCGATGGACGGGCATTCCCGTCTCTCGCATGCTCCAATCCGAGCGGGAAAAGCTCCTCCAATTAGAGGCGATTTTGCATCAGCGCGTCGTAGGTCAAGACGAAGCGGTACGAGCCGTAGCCAATGCCATCCGGCGAAGCCGCGCCGGCATCCAAGACCCCAATCGCCCTATAGGGTCCTTCCTCTTTATTGGCCCTACAGGCGTCGGTAAAACCGAACTGGCTAAAGCCCTCGCCGAAGCCCTCTTCAACACCGAACAGGCCATGATACGCATAGACATGTCCGAATACCAAGAAAAACACAGCATAAGTCGGCTCATTGGCGCGCCGCCGGGCTATGTCGGCTACGAAGAAGGCGGGCAACTCACCGAAGCCGTCCGACGCCGCCCCTACAGCGTCATCCTCCTGGACGAAATCGAAAAAGCCCACCCCGACGTCTTCAACATCCTCTTGCAAGTGCTGGATGATGGCCGCCTCACCGATGGCAAAGGCCGCACCGTCAACTTCAAA
>JAVVHK010000209.1:0-2661 GCA_032249525.1 Bacteroidota bacterium
GGGGAGTTCGTAGGCTTGGGGCCATTGGGAGGTGTAGAGGTGGGGGAAGGTATAGAGGTAGAGGGAGGTGTTTGTGTAGGAGAAGTGGATTTTTAGGACGCCGGGCAAGGGAGAAGAGAGGGTATAGGTGGATTTGATGGTCTGACCATGATAGAGGAGCGTATCTTGGACGGTCCCAATGAGGATGATACCGTAAGAGCTAGCCCAGGCGTGATAAGTTGCGAAGGCGGTTCGGGTGTCATGATTGCCTGCGATGGCGATGAGGAGGCGTTTGCCATCCTGAGTGAGTTTGCGGAGATACTCCGCTACGAGCGATTCGGCCTCGGCACGGGGGCGCGGCGTATCATACAAGTCCCCCGCTAAAAGGATGAGATCCGGATTATGCGCTTCTACTACGGTCAAGAGGCGCTCTAATGCGGTTTTTTGGGCTTGGAGGTAGTCATAAGGGAGAGTGTCAAGGGTTTTTTGCATGCGGCCGATATGCCAGTCGGCGGTATGGAGGAGAGTGAGAGACATACGGCAAAGATAACAGGATGGGCGGCTAAGGGTTACTTTTCTGAGGGGGTTAGGGAGAGTTTTTGCTTTTGCGCTTGTAAGGCTTTGAGTTCGTCGCGGTATTTAGCGGCGGTGAGGTATTCTTCTTTTTGGGCGGCTTCTAACATGCGACGGTAGGTTTCTTCTATGAGGGCGTCCAGCTCTTCGGGGCGTAGGGTACCGATACCGGGCACTTCTATCGCTGCCACTTCGCCGGAGACGGGGTCAATAAACTGGGTGCGCCGACGAGCCGACATAGGGGTGATGTTGTGCTTAGCGTTGTAAGCCAGCTGTTTTTGACGGCGACGTTCTGCCTCCTGCATGAAACGGCGCATAGAGTCGGTAATCCGATCCGCATACAGGATGACTTCGCCATGGACATTACGAGCGGCGCGGCCTGCAATCTGAATCAAACTGGTCTCTGAACGCAAAAAGCCCTCCTTGTCCGCCTCTAAGATAGCCACGAGGGAGACTTCGGGTAAGTCTAAGCCCTCGCGCAAGAGATTCACGCCGACGATGGCCCGAATCTCCCCCTTTCGGAGCTTATGGATGATTTCCACGCGTTCAAAGGCATCTAAGTCGGAGTGTAGATACGCGGCGGGCACCCCGTGTCGCACGAGGAAAGAAGCGACTTCTTCAGCGAGCTTTTTCGTGAGGGTGATGACGAGGACGCTGCCATCGTGCTGGGCATGGCGGCGGATAGCCTCAAAAAGGTGGTCAATAGCGCCTTCCATGGGATGGACAAAGACAGGAGGGTCTACAATCCCGGTTGGACGAACGATCTGCTCCACGAAAGCCCCGCCCGTCTGCGAAAGCTCATAAGGCCCCGGTGTCGCGCTAACATAAATCACAGGCCCCACCAGCGCCTCAAACTCCTCAAACCGTAAAGGCCGATTATCTAAGGCGCTGGGGAGACGAAAACCATATTCCACCAAAACGAGCTTACGAGATTGGTCTCCTCCAATCATAGCCTTGATTTGGGGGATGGTGACATGGCTTTCGTCAATAACCGTAAGGAAAGGCCGAGGAAAGTAATCTAAGAGGGTGTAGGGCCTTTCGCCGGGAAGGCGCCCCGTCAAATGCCGAGAATAGTTTTCTATGCCTTTGCAGTAGCCGAGGGTTTGGAGCTGCTCAATGTCGTAGAGGGTTCGGCGGCGTAGGCGCTCGGCTTCTTCTTTGCGGCCTTGGGAAAGGAAGAAGGCAGTCTGGGCCTCCAGCTCTTCGAGAATGCTTTGGATGGCGGTTTTGAGGCGGGTTGGGGAAATGACGAACATATTCGCCGAGTAGAGGGTGAGGTGGGAGAGGCGCTTATGAGGCCTAAGGGTGGTGGGGTGGAGCTCTTCTATAGCTTCTATAGCGGGGCCAAGGAAGGAGATGCGATAGGCCGTTTGAGTATAAGGAGGGAAAAGGAAGACGCGGTCGCCTTTTACCCAGAAAGTGCCTGGCTGCTGGCCGTCCATGGTGCGGTGGTAAAGCATTTCGGTGAGCTTCTGCAGAAAGAGCTGACGGGGAAAGCGCTGGCCTACCTTTAGCTCCAGCACATGCTGCCGAAACTCATTAGGGTCCGAAAGGCCATAAATAGCCGAGACGGAGGCTACGACGATAATATCTTTACGGCCGCTGATGAGACTGGTAAGCGTTTCTAAGCGATAGCGCTCAATCTCAGGGAGAATACTCAGGTCTTTTTCAATATAGGTGTCGGTGGCCGGGATGTAGGCCTCGGGCTGGTAGTAGTCATAATGCGAAATCCAGTAGCAGACGAGATTATGAGGGAAAAAGCTTTTGAATTCGGTGTAGAGCTGCCAGGCGAGGGTTTTATTGTGGCTCAGGACGAGGGTGGGGCGCTGATAACGGGCGATGACATTGGCGATGGTGAAGGTTTTTCCGGAGCCGGTAACGCCAAGGAGGACCTGGTGCATTTCGCCGTTTTCCAGGCCGCGCAAAAGCTCGGCAATGGCTTCAGGCTGATCACCCTGCGGAGTGAGATCGGTAACGAGCTGGAACTCCATGGAGAGAAGGTAACAAAATTTCTTTGCTTCTGGGCAGGCTGCTGCCTAAGGACCCCCTGCCATTCCGGTCTCATAGAGTTTCTTTTTGGGCGGCGGCCAGCCCCCTGTGGGGGCTGGC
>JAVVHK010000210.1:0-2630 GCA_032249525.1 Bacteroidota bacterium
TGGCCGCCGCCCAAAAAGGGGGGGTTTATAAGGGGAAATGGTATAAGTAGAAACGTTTTGAGGCGATCAGAGTCTCAAGTGTAAAGGCTTTTCGGATTTCCTTGTTGGGTTAGGTTTTTTTTGGAGGGGGATATTTTCAGGAGGAGGGGTGGGGGGTGAGCAGTTTGAGGTGGTAGGTTTCTACGATGGGGTTGTGGAGGAGTTTTTGGGCGGCGGTTTGTGCGGTGGAGAGGGCGGCTTCGGCGGAAGGAGCTTCTATGACTAAGTGGAAAGCCCGACCTGCGCGCACAGCATGAACGGAGGTTTCGCCTAAGCGGTGTAGGGCCTGCTGAATGGCTTCTCCTTGGGGGTCTAAGAGCGCTGGCAAAGGGAGGACAACGACTTCGATCGTATAGCGGGGCATGAGCTTAGAGGGATCGTTTGACTTGGACTTCCTCGAAGCATTCAATGATGTCGCCTGGTTTGATATCTTGGAAGCCCTCCAAGGTAAGGCCGCATTCTAAGCCTTCGGCGACTTCTTTGACATCGTCTTTGAAGCGTTTGAGGGAGGCGATGGAGCTGGTATAGAGGACGACGCCTTCTCGGATGAGGTGGGCTTTAGCGCCGCGGAGGATTTTACCTTCTATGACTTTGCAGCCGGCGACGGTGCCGACCTTAGGGATTTTGAAGATTTGCCGCACTTCGGCGGTGCCAATGGTTTGTTCTTGGATGATGGGGGCGAGCATGCCGGAGAGTGCGCCTTTGATTTCGTCAATGATATCGTAGATCACGTTGTAGAGGCGGATTTCTACGTTGTTTTGTTTGGCGAGCTGGCGGGCGGTGTGGCTGGGGCGTACTTGGAAGCCGACGATCAATGCGTGGGAGGCTTTGGCGAGGAGCACATCGCTGTCGGTGATTTGTCCCACGGCGCGGTGAATGATGTTGACCTGGACTTCGCTGGTGGAGAGTTTGACGAGGGCGTCGGTGATGGCCTCGAGGGAGCCGCTGACATCGGCTTTGACGATGAGGTTGAGCTGTTTGGCTTGACCGGAAGCGACTCCTTCCAGGATGCTGGCGGAGAGGCGTCGGCGTTCATGTTCTTTGCGGAGTTCGGCTCGGCGATGGGCCATATCTCGGGCAAGGGCTTCGTCTTCCAAGACATAGAATCTTTCTCCGACGTCGGGTACGCCGCTTAGGCCAAGGACCTGAACAGGTTTGGAGGGGCCTGCTTCGGAGAGACGGCGTCCTCGTTCGTCAAAGAGCGCCCGAACCCGCCCATAATGTTCTCCAGCCAGAAGCATATCTCCCACGCGCAGCGTACCGGTCTGTACGAGCAGGGTTGCCACGGGGCCACGCGCTTTATCCAGCTGGGCCTCAATAACGGTACCTTTAGCAGGACGATTCGGATTGGCCTTGAGCTCCATCAGCTCGGCCATAACCAAGATTTTCTCCAAGAGCTCCTGAACGCCTGTCCCTTTCTTAGCGGAAATCAGTTGGCTCATATAGGGGCCGCCCCACTCTTCTACTAAAAAGCCCGCCTCCGCTAACTCTTGCCGAATGCGGTCAGGATTAGCCGTGTCTTTGTCTATTTTATTGATGGCAAAGATGATAGGTACATTGGCGGCCTGGGCGTGGCTGAGGGCTTCTAAGGTTTGCGGGCGCACATGGTCATCCGCAGCCACAACAATAACCGCAATATCCGTTACTTGGGCGCCGCGGGCTCGCATAGCCGTGAAGGCTTCGTGGCCCGGCGTGTCTAAAAAGGTGATCTTCTGACCGTTGGGGAGTTCTACCTCATAGGCGCCAATATGTTGGGTGATGCCGCCGGCTTCGCCAGCGACGACGTTGGTGTTGCGGATGTAGTCCAGTAAGGTAGTCTTACCGTGATCTACATGTCCCATGACGGTTACAATGGGAGGACGGGGGACGAGGTCCTCAGGGCTTTCCTCTACGCTCGTAAGCTGCTCTAAGGTCTCATCTAAGCTCACAAAACGTACCTGGTAACCGAACTCCTCGGCGATGATGACAGCCAAATCCCGCTCCAAGCGCTGGTTGATAGAGGTGGGATAACCTAACTCCAAGCATTTGGCAATGACTTGGGTCACAGGCACCTGTAAGGCCTTAGCGAGTTCGGCAGCTGTAATGTATTCAGCGATTTCAATAGTAGTAGCGGAGGCTGCTTCGGCTGCCAGAGCCGCTTCGCGTTTCTTTTCTTTCTGACGCAGTTTCTCCTGTCGCAGACGGCGGCGGGTAGCCACATCGCCTGTGGCTTTAATTTGAGCTTTGACGGGACGTTTCTCAGGGGCTTTGGGCGCTTGAAGAGGAGAAGTAGCAACTTTGGCAGCCGTAATTTCTGCGCGTTTTTTACGTTTTCGCTTGCGTTTCCTTTTGGTCTCGGGGCTTTCAGAGTCGGTGTCTTTTTCTATTTCCTCGAATTGGGTTTCTGCGGGCTTAGGTGAGGCCAAGTGGGAAAGATGGGGAGGAGGACTCAGGTCTTTAAGAATGATTCGTTCTCGCGGGCGCGGCCTGGATTCTTTTTTATCATCCAGAGATATTTTGCCCAGAATCTTGATAGGGACTTCTGTGAGGGAGGTATCTTCTTCTGTAGGCGAGCTGGGCTCTGGGGAAGGGGCAGCTGCTTCTTGGGGAGC
>JAVVHK010000211.1:0-2619 GCA_032249525.1 Bacteroidota bacterium
TTTTTTGACTGTTGAGTGGGGAGGCTCTCCTTCTTTTGGTGCATGAGGGGGCGGGGGCATAAATAGTTTGGGGTGGAGGTTCGTTCTTGCTAAATAAAGGGGGCGCCGGAGGGGAGGTCTGTAGGTAAGGAGGTGGCTTTATCGGCGGGCGGGTCAAAATAACGAGGGTAAGGAGGGAGGGGAGGGGCGTCGGCGAGGGCGAGAGGTGGGTTCTCGTCCCTCCGCATCTCGGCCGCCGGGCATTCCGGGCCGAGACCCGTGACGCTCAATGATAGTCCGGGCCATCTCCTCCACCTCAGGTCTTTTTCGGAGGGAGAAAATCCGCTTCTTAGCTTCCCGGATAGCCTTATCCAAATCCACCAGTGGCATAGGGATGTCCTTTCCCACGATGACCCCATACCGTTTTTGTACATCGGTGGGCATGCGCCAGGGCTCAAATAGCCACAAGTCGGGTACTCGCCGCATGTAGGGGAGCCATTTTCGGACGAATTCGCCCTTGGGGTCTAGGCGCATGGCTTGCCTAATGGGATTGTAGATGCGGATGGTATTGATGCCCGTGGTGCCGGCTTGCATTTGGATTTGGGGCCAGTGGATGCCGGGTTCGTAGTCTAAGAAGAGTCTGGCGAGCCACAGGCCGATGGGTCGCCAAGGCATCCAGAGGGGGTAGGTGGCGGTGGAGACGAGCATGGCCCGCATACGGAAGTTGAGCCACCCTGTCGCCTTTAGCATGGCAATGGAGGCATCCACTAAGGGCCAGCCCGTACGCCCCTCCGTAAAAGCGGCATACCACTCTGGAGGCGCTTCTGGAGGACGAAGTCCCTCATAAGCAGGATGCAAACACCGAAACTCTATGTCAGGCTCGGTTTCCAGTTTCTGGATGAAGTGGCAGTGCCAGTAGAGGCGGCTCTGGAAGGCTTTGAGGCCGGTATAAAGGGGGCGATTTTGGGGGGAAGGAAAGGGGCCGAGGGCTTCCAGAGCGGCTTCGGTAGCTTGCCAAACCTCCCTTAGGCTCAAAAGCCCATAGGCCAAATAAGGCGATAACCGAGAAGAGGCCGTTGGCGCCGTCAAGGGCGAAGAGATATGACGGGCATAAAACTGCGCCCGATACGTTAGGAAAGAAGCCAGGGTCTCCTTAGCTAAGGTGCGGCTGGCTTTTTGGCGGAGGGGCGGGTCTTCATCGGGGAGGTTCCAGTCGCGGGGCGTGGGCCAAGGGCCAGCTCTCCACGAACCATCGGGCAGGAGCCACCAAGCTACGGGATAAACCCCCTCTGGCGGCGAGAGGGGCCATTCTGCCCATACGGGCGTGAAAGGCGGCGGCCACGGCGCCACAGGCTCCCGCATAAACCTCTGTTGATACGGCAGCCACAAATCCCGGTCCCGCAGACCCCGAATAACCGCAAACTGCGGCACCTCATGAAAGGGAATCCCCATCTCTTTAGCCCACCGCCGCACCGCCCGATCCCGCGCAAAAGTGAATCCATTGCCCGTCTCCATGTGCGCATGCAGCGCCGCTATGGGAAGGCACCGATGAATAGCTTGCAAGACCTCCACCGCCTCCCCTACAAAAAGGTGAAGGCAAGCGTGAGACCATCCCGTCTGACGCAAGCTCCGATCCAGGTCTAAGAGGGCTTCGGTGATAAATTTCCAATGCTGGGCAGCGGCATCGGGCTGCCGCCAAAGCGTAGGCTCCGCAATGTATATGAGCAGGGTAGGGCCGCTCCGGAGGGCATTCAAAAGCGGGCGGTGATCATACAAACGCAGATCCCGCTTGAGCCAGACAACCTGAATAGCCATGGACCCCAGGGGCATAAACATTTTGTGACCGGGCAAAGTGCGGGCGGGGGCTTGCAACTTTAGAGGCGAGTTTTTCGTATATTTAGCTCCTCTCACGATACGGAGGTTAGAGTCAGGCGGGAGGCGGTATCGTGGGGGGCTGAATCTCTCTCTGCTGGCGGCTCAAAAGGCGGGGGCTCCTATGTATTCCCCCATTCGCTTACCTCAAAGTAAGTGGGGAGGCTGAGCCATATTGAGTTTGGGCCCAGTCCCTTCCTATACCCATGCATACGCGTTCTGTATTTATGCGTACCCTGCGCGTATGGCGCGCCCTTTGGGCGTGCGGCAGAACCGTCCTTCGGGACGGATGGCGGCTCGTTTTGAGCCTTTTAGAGAAAGGGAGCCAAGCCCTTAGCTACTCGCTCTCTGCATCCAAGGATGACCCGTCCCTTCTCAGGGCCGATTTCTTTCCGGGGAAGTTCGTAAAGAGCCTCTCGGGTTCTCGTTTGGCGTTTCTCAGGCGGTTCCTGGCCTGGCTAGTGCTGGCAGATGTGTTTCTGCTCCTAATCTTCCTTTTACACGCGTATCAGCCCCGAGGCTATGTCTGGGAGCTAATCCCTATTGGATTGGGCATAGTGGCTCCGTCTTTTTTGCTTATTTTCTGGCGTCCTTTGCGGGATTTGCTGGTAGCCTCCTCAAAGAAGGAGCGCACCAAGGCGCTTTCTGGCCTGCGAGACCGCTGGCAGGCCCTCAAAAAGGCCCTGCGCATCCCCATCAAACCCCACTGGTCTCTCCTGCTCAGCATAGCCCTGGCGATACACTTCTTCCTAAGTCTCCATCCCGAAC
>JAVVHK010000212.1:0-2610 GCA_032249525.1 Bacteroidota bacterium
AGGTTACGTACCAGCACGAGGCCATCTGGCCGCCGGTCTATGATTTCTACCCAGTAGACGGCGTTGGCACCGCCGGTGTTAACTCCCTCATGGGCTTTGTAATCCGACTTACCCCGCACTTTGTAGATGGCCGTGAGGGCATGGGGATGAGCGGTGAGCCAGGGGGAGGTAGGGTCGTTGGGGTCTACCGGCTCAGCGGCGAAGTGTAGGCGCACCGTAGCGCTGAGAACCTCCGCCAGCGAGCTATCGTAGGTGAAGCGCACCCCTTTTTTCTTTCGCCAAAGGGTATAAGGGACGGGATAAGTGGTCGGCTCCCCTTTTTTCAAAACCATTACGGCCGTGCGGTTGGAAGCGCCCTCAAAAGGCTGAAGCGCCACCATGTCATCCACATGGAGAACCTGTAGCGGCACAAACTGGCTGTTGGGTTGCGGGATGCGGAACCGACGAAAGCCCTGGCCCGAGCCTGCCGTTTTGAAGACGGATTGGGTGATGATAAAGCCGAGTTTACCGCCTGCCCGAAGCAGCCCATCCATGACTGTGAAGGTCATTAGCATGGAGATGTCCTTTTTCCCCTTGCCCAAGATCGTATCCATCCCGCCGTGAGGAAAAAGTCCGTATCGTTCCCAGACAGGCTTAATACTCTGGCGATACCCATCGGGGAGGTGTTCCCAGTTGATCCAGGGGGGGTTGCCGACGATGTAGTCAAATTGGCCGATGGTGAGGGGGGCGAAGAGATTTTTGAGGAGGCGGGCCCAGATGCCGTCTTTGCCTTCTTGGTGGAGCTTTTGGAGGTGGTGGTAGGTGGTTTGGATAGTTTCGGTGTCGGCTGAGGTCCAAGGGAGGTCGGGTAGCTGTTTCGTGAGCCGGGCTACGAAGGCGGGGGGACTCAGGTGCTGAATGATGCTTTCCTCTAAGAGGTTACAGAAGCGGTCAAAGCTGCCGGGCTGACAGACGGTTCGGGGGATGTGGAAGGTGCCTGCGGCCGTCTCAAAGCGGATGGTGTGGGCGGTGAAGAGGGTTTCGCCGGAGGCGGGGGTCTGGACGGAATCGGCGAGATAGACGGGGATGGTGATTTCGCCCTTGCGGTGCTGGAGGAGGTCGGCGATGGCTAAGAGGTAGTTGACGCGGGCCGTCAGGACGGCTAAGGGGTTGATGTCAAAGCCGACGATGTTTTGGGTGATGGTGCGGAGGAGTTCGGCCTCGGGGAGGAAGAGGCGGTGGCCGAGTTCGCGGTAGCGGGCGATGAGCAGGACGAGGAAGGTGCCGGAGCCGCAGGCGGGGTCCAGCCAACGGGTTTGGGCGAGTTTGTCTTTGAGGATAAGCTCTGTGTCGGGCGTGGGGTCAGCAAAGAAAGTCTCGTCTACCTTTCGGAGGAGGTATTCGGCGAGCCAGTCTGGGGTGTAGTATTCGCCGAGGTTGTGGCGGATTTCGCGGGGGAGGAGGGCGTGATAGAGCTTTCTGAAGAGGTCGCGGCTTTCTTCGGGGTAGATGGAGAGGGAGGCGGGGTCGTATTCATCTAAGCGGCCTAAGAGGGTTTGGAGGGCTTCCTCAATGGCGGGATTCCAGGCGTAGAGGTACCAGGTGAAAAAGTCGCCTTCCAGGAGGTTAGCCAGGCCGTATTTACGGAAGAGGCCGCCCGACTCTAAGTCATCTTGGAGGCGGGCTTTGAGGGTGTAGCTATCGGCACTTCGGAGCTCCCCTAAGACGGGCAGGCCCAGTTTGAGGCCCATGTGCTTAGAGAGCGTGAGCCAGGCCAGAAGTTTGAGCAGGAGCGCAAAGTAGGTATGCAAAACAAAGAAGAACTGCTCGGCTTCGTCGGCGGTTTGGATAGTGATGGCGGCTTTGCCGACCCATTTTTTGAGGGGTTCCAGTTTATTTCCGCCGAAGGCCTCGGTGTAGTCAATAGATTGGCTAAAGAAAAGGCGCCATTGCTGGAAGAGGCTTTGGACCATGGGGTGATGGGGGAGGGCGTTTTGGAGGCCTTTGTAGAGGACGTGGAGGATTTTTTGGGTGCGCAGCTCCTCCATGGCAAAGTCGCGGTGAAGGTTATGGGCCGTGAGGGCGATCCCGGGGCCTGTACCGGAGAGCCATTGTAAGAGCCGCTGGAGGGCCGGGAGATTGGCCTCCACAGGGTGCTCTATTTGAAACTTTCCAGCGTAATAGCGAACGAAGACGATATACTGCCCGTCAAGGGCGATGCCGGCGAGACGGGTAAGTTGGTGGCGCTCTTCTTTGGCGAGGCTGGCAAGGTAACGTTTCACTTGGTCTACGGCCTGGGCGGTGGCGGTATCGGTGAGGTTAGGCGAGAGCTTGCCGGGCGGCTCGTATTCAATGACTAAGCGATTGAGGACGGCATCGGCGCGGCCTCGTCCGGTAAGAGTTCGCTCTACACGGAGGAGCGGCCCCAGGCCTGCCTTTTGCGCAAATTCTTCTAGGAGGTTGTCTATGGGCCGGCGAAATTCTGCTTCGGAGGGCTTCTGAGGCGCTAAGGTCTGGCAGGTCTCAAAGAGTTTTTGGGCGTAGGTCTTGATGAGGTTTTCGTGATCTACCATAGGGGGGTGCCTTGGGCGTGGATGAGTAAAGATAAGCAAAAGTTGTTGGGCGGCGCCA
>JAVVHK010000213.1:0-2582 GCA_032249525.1 Bacteroidota bacterium
GGTGTATGACCCCCCTCACCCTGACCCTATCCCCCCTTGAGAAGGGGGGATAGGGTGTAGGGAGTGGAGGGATGTAATACCAAGATTTTCTGTAGAGGGTTTCCGAGGGGTAAAAGAGCCATTTTGGGCAGGTACCACCTAAAAAGAAAGCCTGTGCCAGGAAATAGTATTAGCCCTACCACGCAATCCGCAGCACCTGCTCACCTACCCGTACCACGTAAAACCCCGGAGGAATCGGCAGCTCATGCGCACCTGGAGCGAGGACAGAACTCCAGAGCAGCTGCCCCAGGGCATTATATACTTCCACAGCATAGGTAGGCTCTGAGCCACTAATGTATAGAGTGCCCTGGTAAAACTTTACCTGCAGAGGCAAGTCAGCAAGTGTGAGTTCCACGGTGCGGGAATACACGGGAGCGGCACCGGGCACTTCTATCCGCAGGCGATAGTACCAGGGGCCATTCCCGGGCCGAAGGTAATCCTCAAAAGTGTAAGCTGCCGAGCTACCCCGTCCCATCACACTCCCGATCGGCACAAAGAGAGCTCCATCGCGTCTCTCTACTATGAAGGTCGTGTGAGACGGTTCCTGTGCGACCTGCCAGAAGAGTCGGTTATGGGTAGCCAGGGCCTCGCCCCATAGCTCCCGAGCCCAGACCACTGGCAATACAAGACAGGAGAGCTGCGCCGTATCCCTACAATAAGGGTACCTGGAGGAGCTGGCCACCACCTCATAGGTAATCAGCACATTGTTCGCGTTGCCATTGACGGGATAGGTAATGTATAAATGCGTCCAGCCCGGCTGGCTGGTATTATCTATCACGGTATCTGGGGGACTTCCCAGGAGGCCTGAGGGCGTGGTGCTGATATTGCCGATGACGGAAGAGAGCGGAATGTCGGAGGAAAACCACAAATGCACCGTTACGCCATTTTCGGATGAACAGCTTGCGGGAGGTATTTCAGCGAAGACCTTCCACTGGGCCGGGTCTACATTCAAGACGAAGGTGTGCTGCTCGGTATTGGTGTACCACCAGGTGTTGATGACCTCGGGGTTGGCGTTGTTTGTGCCGCGATTTCGCCAGCGATGGCAACCCAAAGTGAGGGTAGGCTGACAGCCGGTGAGGTTTTGTACGCCATCCAACGAGTTTCCGGGGTCTGTAAGAAGGATATCATCCCAGTATACTTTGGGGTCGGGGATAGGACTTCCGTCAGGCTTTGTAGTAGGGCGCACCAGGAAGACGCGGAAACCATTATTGTGGTGCTCTACATCCACGAGCGGCAGGTGGGTCAGTCCGGTAAAGTAGTCTAACTGGGCATTGACAACGGTGCCATCGCTAACGGGGGTGCCATTGCCATCCCGTCCATCCCAGGGCACGCAGTTTGGACCTGCGTTGAGTAAGCCGACAAAGGTCCAGGGCACATAGGGCGCCGGGAAGTTGAGCGTGATTTGCACCTGACCGGGTTTTGAGAGAGATACATAGATGCAGTAGCTCATTTCTGTGCAGGGGATCACGGCAAAGGAGTCCACACTGCCTACAATGCCTGTAGGGTAGTACTCTATGTCGGGGTCATTGAGGAAGATGGGGTATTCGGGGGCGGCGGGGATACCGCCAGCGTTGATGATGTTTTGGCGGTAGTCGGAGCGGCGACGTTGCTGGGGAGTACCCACAGTGGAGGCACCAAAGGAGTTACAAGCTACCTCAAAGCCGTAAGGCCGCATCCCATTGAAGTCAAAGCTCGTTACCACCGAGTCGGGCGAGTACGTGTAAAGAGTACCTACAAACGGATTATTTTGCCCTCGGGTAGTAAAGTCCCACTTACGGCTCCACAGCCGGCCCGGCTTAACTACCCAGCTTGTGCCACTCCACCGGGCTACCGTAATATCAAACCATCTAAAGACGCGCTTCTGGCGGATATTGGGATCGTTATTGACGGCAAACTCAATGTAGTAGTCTCCCGAGGGACCACCAGCAGGCACATCGTAGAAGAGGGGATTATATCCTGTGGCTCCGACGAGGGGCTGGGGACCCGCCATAGCTTGCGCACAAGAGGTAATCCACCCAGCGCCCATAGCGTCGTGTAGCCGAAGGGGACCCATGACGATATTACCATTAGGATCGCGCAGACGCATCCAAACATCATTGTAAATCGTGGGATTATTATCGGGCCCTCCATTTACATGAAAGCCCATATAGATACGTTCTCCTGCGGCCACCCGAATGTAAAGACGGGCATACTCAGGGCAGTCATAAGTAGCGAAGTTTCGGAGAGGATCATTATTATCCCAAATCTGAATGTAGCCGTGGTTGCTGCAGTTATTAGCCATGAGCTCGCGCGTGCCCTCGCCCAGCATGAGACCCAGCAGAGAGAAGAAAATCATCAGGGGTCTCATAGTCGCTAAGTAACAAAATTTCTGCCAGTCTTTTAGCGAGCCCGCAAAGTCCAGCATGCTATTTATACGCACGGGGGGGAGGCGCAGTTGCAAAAAGCACGCGCCTCTTACGGATATGTTGTGTAAAAGACTATGCCCTATCTCTCCTTCCCCCTGCCTTCGGATAAGTTATACCATTTCCTGGTACAGAGTTTCT
>JAVVHK010000214.1:0-2581 GCA_032249525.1 Bacteroidota bacterium
TCTAACGGCCGCGTCACGAGTAGCTCCACCTCACTTGCCGAATACCCGGGCGCATACGCATACACCTGCACCTGGTTATTCGTGATGTCCGGTACCGCATCTACCAGGAGATGACTCGTCCCATACAGGCTAAATGCCAAAAAGCCCACCAGCACCACCCCCGTAAACACCGACGAACGGATGCTGAGCCGCAAAAGGGCTTCCCACACAGGTCAAAGGTAAGAGGCCTTCTTGTACGCTGGGGCTATCTATCCGCTTTACGGCGCGGCATAAGGGTCGGTGAGCGATTGCGCCCAGGCCCAGAGCGAGGGAAACGCCTCATCCGCCCACTCAGGCCCGGGGTCCGGCTCCGTGGAAGCCACCCACACCGTGTACATCCCTAACCGCCGCCCAAATTCCATATCCCGAATATGATTCCCCACCATCACACTCCGGGCAAATACTATCTCCGGAAAATCCGCCTGCGCCGCGTGCGCCATGCCGGGATTGGGCTTGCGATAGGGGCTCTCCGCGTCCATATCGGTACAGGCATAAATCTTATCAATCCGTCCACCCCGGGCGTGAATCATGCTCAGCATCCGGAAGTGTATCTCTTCCAGGTCTTTTTCGGTCATGAGCCCTTTGCCTACGCCGCGCTGGTTGGTGACGATGAGGATTCGTCCGAAGATGGGAGATAGCTTGGCAAGGGCTTCCAGGGCACCGGGCTCAAAAGCGAACTCTTCCCACGTGCGGATATAGTCGCCGGATTTTTCGCGGTTGATCACGCCATCCCGGTCGAGGAAAAGCGTCCAGCTTTTATCAAGCGTGGGCCGGGAGGTAGGTCTGCGCGCGATCATAGTCTTCGGGAATGCCGATGTCAATGAAGGGGAGGTCCGGCAGCTGATGCGCGTAGAGGCGTAGGGCGGCAGGCTTCTGCAGCGCCTCCTGGAGGTAGGTCTCCCAGGAGAAAGCCGGGGGGAAGGCGTGCTTTTCCCACCAGGTGCGGCGAATGAGGTAGAGGCCGGCGTTGATCCAGCCGCTGTGGCGCGGGGCTTTTTCCTGGAAAGCCTGGACCCAGCCGTCCGGGGAGATGAGGAGCGTGCCGTACCGGTCCGCTGGCGAGACGGAGACGCTGACCAAGCTCACATCGGCGTCCTTTTGCAGGTGCGCCTGATAAAATGGCTCTATGGCTGCCGGGCAAAAGGTATCGCCATTTACCACGAGAATGTGGGGGCTTGTCGTGTGGGACCACGCATGTCGGATAGCGCCGCCAGTACCCAGCGGCTCCTTCTCCACGACAAAATCCACCGCAAAGGGCCATGCTTGGGAGGCGAGCCAGCGCTGGATAGCCTCGGCCTTGTAGCCTAAGGCGAAAACAAGCCGTTTGAGTCCCTGGCGGGCCAGGTAGGAAAGCACATAGCTCAGAAACGGCTTGCCGGCGACGGGCGCTAAGGGCTTAGGCAGGTCGGGAAGCACCGCCCGCAGCCGCGTCCCCAATCCCCCCGCCAGGATTATCCCTTCTACAGGTGCCATGAGACGAGGCCGTGCTTGACAAAGTGATAATCAAAAAATCGGCCCTGGAAGGAGGCGAGGGCTTTTTGCACGGCATAGCGGGTTTCGCCGGGACAGTAAAACACCATAAAGCCGCCGCCGCCTGCGCCAGAGACTTTACCGCCGGTGGCGCCCGCAGAGAGTGCCGCCTGATAGATCGTCTCCAATAGCGGCGTAGAGACATGCGAGGCCACCCGCCGCTTGTACTCAAAACCCTCATGTAAAATCCGCCCAATCTCATCTATCCGGCCTTTGAGCAGTGCCTCCTTCATGTGGAAAGCCTCCTCTTTTAGCCGGTGGGTGGCTTCCAGGGCCGCCTTGTCGCCTTGGACAATATGGCTCTTTTGCTCCTCGATGATCTGAGAGGAGAGGCGGCTGGTGTCAGTGTAAAAGAGCAGGAGGTTGTGCTCTAACTCGTACAGATATTCCGGGCGAATACGGAGCGGATTGACGATGACACGCTCGTCCGCGTAAAACTCCATGAAGTTCACGCCGCCGAAGGTGGCGGCATACTGGTCTTGGCGTCCGCCGGCCTGGCCCAGGTCTATCCGCTCAATCTCATAGGCCAATCGAGCGATGTCATATTCCCCCAAAGGAAGGACCAGCCACTCCACAAAAGCCCCAATAAGGGCCACTACCAGCGTAGAACTCGTGCCGAGGCCTGAGCCTGGTGGCACATCCACATGCGAAATCAGATGGCAGGGGAGAGGCTTTCCCATCAAAGCGGCCATGCGATTATAGACGCCCCGATGGAGAAGAAGCGGCTCCTCCATGGGGAGCTTCTCCGTAGCAGGAAGCACTACCCGTTCTCCCCGGTCCACCGCTTCTAAGATCACGTGCGGCTCCTCCAGTGGCCGAATGCTGGCATGCGCGTAGAGGGAAATGGTGGCATTGAGTACGGCACCACCATACAGGTCACAGTAGGGACTCACATCTGTCCCGCCCCCCGATAGGCCGATTCGGAGGGGGGCCCGACTGCGGTATATCATGCTGCAAAGTTATCGGGCGAAGGCCTCCTGAGTCCAGGTCCAGAGCTTGGCGGCGAGGGTCT
>JAVVHK010000215.1:0-2570 GCA_032249525.1 Bacteroidota bacterium
TAATGAGGCTGGAAGGTCTGAATGATGACTTGGCCGGCTTGGCCGCGGCGGCCTGCCCGCCCAATCAGCTGTACGAGTAGCTGATAAGCCCTTTCCTCCGCCCGAAAGTCCGGCCGCGCTAGGAGGCTATCCCCATACAAAACACCCACGAGCGTCACCCGCTCAAAGTCCAAGCCTTTGGTTACCATCTGGGTCCCCAGCAAAATATCCCCCTCCCCCCGCTCAAAAGCCGCTATAATAGCCTCATGCCGATGCGAGCCCGCCGTGTCTCTATCCAGACGAAGCACCCGCGCCTTCGGCAAAAAGAGCCGCAGCTGCTCCTCAATCCGCTCCGTCCCCACCCCAGAAAAACGCAGATACTGACTGCCGCAGACCTTGCACTGGACCGGGACAGGCTCGTGATGTCCGCAGTAGTGACACAAGAGCTTTTGCGAACCCTTGTGAAAGGTCAATGTGATATCGCAATGCGGACATTCCCAATGATAGCCGCAGGTAGGACACCACACCGTAGGCGCATAACCCCGCCGATTGCGAAAGAGAATAGCCTGCTGACCCCTTAAAAGAACCCCCTCCAAAGCCGCTAACAACACCGAGGAAAAGACGCCCTGACTAAGGTGCTCTTTAATTTCCAAGCGCATATCAACAATGCGTACCTCAGGCGGCACGGTCGGAAAAGCCTTTTGTAGAAGGGACACCAGATGATAGCGACCCTGCTGGGCATTGTAATAAGTCTCTATGGCGGGGGTGGCCGAACCCAAGATGATGGGTATTCCCAATAGGTGCGCGTAATAAATGGCACTATCACGCGCTTGGTAGCGGGGGGGCCGACCCTCTTGCCCGTAGGAGGGCTCGTGTTCCTCATCCACGATGATGAGCCCCAGCCGCTGAAAGGGCAAAAAAAGCGCTGAGCGAGTCCCCACTACCACATCTACGGCGCCTTCAATCACATCTCGCCACACTCGGAAGCGCTCCGCTTCGGAAAGACTACTGTGATAGACAGCCATGCCTTCGCCAAAAGTACCCCGAAGTCTATCCAGAGTTTGTTTGGTGAGGGCTATTTCGGGGAGAAGGTAGAGTACTTGCACGCCTTTTTGGAGATAGCGGCGAATGACTTCCATATAGACGAAAGTTTTTCCGCTGGCCGTAACGCCATGAAGGAGAATAGGTTTTAGGGTGGAGCTGCTAAGGTGGCCGAGGATAGTTTGTAAGGCTTCTTCTTGGGCGGGGGTTAGGGTATAAGGCACTTGGGGCTGAGCATAGAGGGTCTCGTAATAGGTGCGGACGGGGATTTTTACGGCGATGCCTTGGCGCAGGAGCTGTTTGGCTATAGAGCCTGCTTGCCGCCGGAAAGCCGAGTAGCTAAGGGGAGTCTGCCTTAGGGTGGCTTGGAGGAGGGTCAGAAGATGGGGTTGAGCCTTTTCGGGGAGGTCTTCCCAGAGCTTTTGGAAGGCGGCTTCGGAAGTGTAGTCAGGTGCCAGAGTCACAAAGGCACGCTGAATAGGACGAGGCCGCCAAGGAATGGGTCGCAAGCGTAAAAGCCCTTGCTTTTCCCAGCGGCGCAAGGTCTGATAGAGGGTCTTAGGGCGCTGGTCCAAGCTTTTGGCGGCTTTTCGTAGGCGGTGCTCGCCCAGGCTGCGCAGACGCTCATAGGTGCGTTTGGGCTTCGGAGGCGTGCCCGGCGAAAGGAGCCACTCTATCTCCCAGTCGGCAATCTTACCCGCCCGCCCCGGCAAAGCCAAATAGGCTACATCCCCTATGCTCGTCATGTAATAAAACGCCAGCCACTGAAAGAATGTCAGCGCTTTCTCTGTGTAAATAGGCCTTTCATCCAGGACTTCGGCAATATATTTGAGGTTGGAATAGGGCGGTGGGCCGCTTCCTGCTTCTCCGACCAAGCCCATCACGAGCCGATTGTCTTTTCCTAAGGGAACGAGCACCCGGCCCCCTACGACTAAGGGCCATTCCGACGGCCAAGCATAAGCCAAGGGTTTCAGACGCCGATGCCGTACCCACACCCATCCCCAGCGCATTACCTTTGCTTTGTATGGCAAAGCTATGGCTTTTTCTTTCCCTCGGGTTAGCCCAAGAAATCGCCCTGGACCGGCTCATCCTCCACACCAACGGCACTTACGAAGCCCACTGGAAAGTACCATGCCCAAGCTATGGCCCTTGCGAAGTGCGCCTACCCGGCCGCTTCACACACTGCTTACCTCCCTCCTCGGTATTTGCTTACACGGTGGAACCTGATACCGTCTGGGGACCCTTCTTTAGCTATGCCCCCCTTGATGCGGAAATTCCCCTGGGTTTGCCCGTAGTTGCCGCCTATCTGGCTGGCAGCGACATAGAAGAAGTCAAAGGCATCCTCTACGTTCAAAACCCCACCTATACCATCATATCCACGGACCAAGGTCTAGTCTGGATAAACCGCCAGCACTTAGTAAGCCTGCACTTCTCCCGCACCGAGGCAGGCAACGCGCCCTATCCCGCCACCCGCCTCAAACTATTCCTGCAAAGTCAAACCCCAGACTCCATCTTATACCTCCTCACTTGGGGACAGCTCCCGGATAGTT
>JAVVHK010000216.1:0-2565 GCA_032249525.1 Bacteroidota bacterium
TGGACTCATCGGCCCTGCGTATAGTGATGGAGATGCCTGCCTCACTGCCGACACTAGCTACCCCGGCCGCAACATGGTCCTGACGCCGGGCTTCAGAGTAAGTACCTCTGAGTTCATCTATCCAGATGACTGGTACCCGCAATACTTTTTATTTACGGGTCGAGGGTATGACTTGAACTTCCTGCTTTTCCCCATTATTTACGTGGACCAGAGAGCCGGTAACTGCCTCACCGCCTCTACGCCTGTAGTGCGCAACGGTTCCATGGCCTTTTCGGCGCCGTACCCGAACCCAGCCGTGGACTGCCTGCACCTGAGTGTGGAAAGTCCAGCGGCTACGACCCTCCGGCTGACGCTCTACACCTCTGAGGGTCGGCTCGTGCGCAGCTGGAACCGCACCCTCCAAAGTGGGACCAACACCGTCGCTGTGGACTTAGAAGTGCCAGCAGGTGCCTACCTCCTGCAAGCGCAGTCCCCGTATGGGGCGGCGACCTTCTGGGTCAACGTCGTGAAGTAAGCTTCTCAGTTTTACCGCGCTCAGGCGGCGAAGGAGCTATCCTTCGCCTTCTTTTTTGGTGTGGTACCTTTGGGCCGTGCGGCGCGTGCACATCATTGCTATTGGCGGTAGCGTCATGCATGCTTTGGCTATCGCCCTCCAAAAGCAAGGTTATCGGGTCAGCGGCTCGGACGACCGCATCGAGGACCCCGCCCGCCAGCGCCTACAGGAGGCGGGGTTACTGCCAGAAGCGCCAGGCTGGAACCCCGACCGCATCACCCCTGACATAGACCTCGTCATCGTAGGGCGTCATGCCCTCCCCGACAACCCCGAACTGCAAAAAACCCAGGCCCTCGGCCTCCCCATCACCGATATGCCTACCTTTATCGCCGAAGCCAGCCGCGCGAAACACCGCATCACCATCATCGGCAGCCACGGTAAAACCACCACTACTGCGCTGCTGCTATATGCCTTCCAGCAGCTTCATCTGCCTACCGACTGGCTCTTAGGCGCCTCCCCCTCTCCCCATCACCCCACGCTCTCCTTGTCGAATGCCCCTACGATCCTTCTGGAAGGCGATGAGTATCCCGCCTCCGCCTGGAACCTCCAACCCAAAGCCGCTGTGTACAAACCCCACTGGCTCCTCTTCACCGGCGTAGCCTGGGACCATGCAAATGTCTATCCCACGCCTCAAAGCTACGAGGCGGCCTTCGGCCTTATATTAGAGCAGCTTCCCAAGGGAGGCCTCTGCGTCTACAACGAAACAGACCCTGTCGTTTGCCGCCTTGTAGGAGAGCACTTGCGCCCGGGGTGGCACTATCTGAGACCCTACGGGATGCTACCCTACTTTGTGAAGGGAGGGACTTGGTATGTGCGAATAGGGCGGCGCGTAACCCCGGTACGTTTCTGGGGCCGCCACAACATCCTCAATGCCGCCGCCGTCTGGAAACTCCTACAAGAATTCTGGGTAGAGGACGAGACTTTTGCGGAGATTCTCAGTACGTTTGAGCTGCCAGCCGGTCGGCAGGAGATTTGGCACCACTCCCCCGAGCTTGTCGTCGTACGAGACTTTGCCCATGCCCCCAGCAAGGTGCAGGCCACGCTCTCAGCCGTGCGGGAAACCTTCCCGCACCATCGGCTCTTAGCGATCTTAGAGCTCCATACTTATAGTAGCTTTTTGCCGGCCTTTTTGAAGGGTTATCGGGGGCCCCTACGGAAAGCTCAGGAGCGGTGGTTTTATGTGGAGCCGAGTTTGCGGCTAAGCCGGGGCGTCCCCAGCTTGGAAATTCTCCAGAAAGCGCTTTCCCTGCGGCATAGCCTCTGGTTTGAGGACAAGGCACAGCTTATTCAGGCGCTGCGGGCTCGGATGAAGGGCAGGCCCTTAGCGGTGGTGCTGATGAGTTCGGGTACTTTTTCGGGGTTGCGGCCTGAGGAGCTGGGGCTGGAAGAAGTAACCCCAAAAGGTTAGTCTGGATTAGCGGGGTCGTATAAGGAAGGAGCCTGCACTTCACCCACAAGGTAAAAGAAGGCCGGGGAGTTGGCGGCACTGCTAAGAATGGTAAAAGACTTGCGCTGGCGGCCGATTTTGCCAGCTGTATTGAAGCTGACCTGCACAGGCAGGCTATCACCGGGTGCTATCTCCCGCCGCTCCCAGGACGTTACCGAGCAGCTGCAGCTGGGCTTAATGTCTTGGATGGCAACCGGCTTGGTACCTTCATTGCGGATGCTGAAACGGGCCTTGACCAGCGTCCCCTGCGTAACCGTTCCAAAATTATACTCCTCCGGCACAATCCGAATACGCACTTCCTGGGCAAAAAGGCCAATGCCTATACTTAGAAAGAGGAGACGGCACATGGTAGGGCAAAAGTAGCAAAAACCGCACCAGAGGCGGGGAGAAAGGGATTGGTACGCCCACATAGGGCTGCATTCGGGTTCCTTTCCAGATGAGTGGGCAATGGGCTAAGGTCCTTATACCATTTTGAGGTCAAGGCTTTCTTAATGCGAAGAGGGGATGGCCGCGGCCCCCCCGCGGGCGGGCGCCGCCGCCCACTGGCGGGGCCCCCCCCCCCCCC
>JAVVHK010000217.1:0-2537 GCA_032249525.1 Bacteroidota bacterium
CCCAGACTGGCCCCAAAGTGCCCGCCATATTGCGAGGCATGCCGAATCAAAAAGGCGCGTAGCTCCTGCGCCACCTGGTCTAACTTTTCTCGGGGGAGGCGCCGAAGGTCCGCCGGCACCTCAATCTCCCCCAAAAGAGGCCCCACCGGCGTAGGATTCTCAGAGTTCTCTATCATAAAGCGGCAAAGATAGGTTGCTCAGCATAGAAAGAGTCCGTAGAGGCCGCCAGCCAGGAACTAACGCCGCAAAGCGCGCCTCTAAGCCGGACCAATCCAACGAAGACGTTTCTACCTCTCCCCCCAAACCTGCCAGCAGCCCATGTAAAAAAACTTTTAGGGCTGCTTCGGTGTCCTCAGCTTGATCTACCCCTAAAAGCCCTTCTGCTACAAAGTCAAAAAGCTTTTCGTCGGGCGCTACCAGCACTTGGTCCAGGATTTCCAAGGCTAAAAGTAAATACGGCATGCGAGTCACCTCATGATGGAGCCGTTGATAGAGCACAAGCCATTCAGATTCTAAAAGGCGCTGGACTTCCCACTGAGGTTTATGATAAAAACGAATAGTAAGGAGGGCACCTCGCTGAAAGTATCGGCGCTGCTTTGGGCCAGAGACTATGAAAGACATCCTTCCCAAGGCCCGAGTGTAGAGGTGGGCGATGAGCTTTCTTTCTTCGTAGGGGAAGGTATGGAGGACGAGGGCGGGGGTTTTGACCTCTGGGGAGCTCATGCGAGGATGGGCAGAAGTGTGCAGGGCTGCCAAGCGGCCGCCGCCCGCAGGTCTGAGGCGATATCTTCGTAAAGCTGCATCCACTCAGCGGCAGCCTCTGAGGGAAGAGTGATTGGCCCCTCCTGAAAAAGCGGATGCTTATAATGCCGCACGAGAAAGAGCGTCTCTCGGATTAGACCCTGGGCTTGGAGGGCATTCCAAAGAGCTTTGAGGCGGGATTCTGCATCACTTAGCACGAGAAGGGGGGTTTCTTGGAGGAAAGAAGCAAGCTGGGTTTGAATCCAGGGCTTGGTGAGGGCTTCCTGCCAGAGGGACGGACGCTTGTACAGGGGAAGCCAGCGGTTAGAGAGACCTCGCTCCGACAGAAGGGCACTTAGACGATGGCTTTCTCTGATGGCGTTGGGTCCTTCCACCCACAGAAGCGTAGGATAGCCAGCCTCCCGAAGCCCCACCCGCCGAAGCCAGTCATTCTCCCCAGAAGCCACTACAACTACCCGCATTTCTAATCCAATATAACAATTTTCCCCACCACAGAACGCTTCCCTTCAGCATCTAAGGCGCTGATGAGATAAACTCCCGGCGATACTCGACGTCCATCTATGGTTTGGAGGTCCCAGACCGCCTGTCCCCCAAAAGCCATAAGATACCGCACCAGCTGCCCATCTATAGTGAAAATCCGAACCGTGCTCCCCTCCGATAGCCCCCGAATCCCCACTAAACCATCATAGTTGCGCCGAACCGGATTGGGGAAAATATGCAGGGTATCCAGAACTTCCGAAGGCTCCGTCGCCCAATCCCGATAGCTCACAATACCCAAATCCGTCACAATAAAAGTTTCGCCCGTCAGGTCCCAAGGATGAATGTTATAAACATAGGGGGAAGGCAGGGGACTGTTGAGGGGGTTGAAGTTGGCTATCTGGCGAGTACCCTCGGGATTAGTAACATAGACTCCGCTACCAATAGTGCCAAACCACTTGCGATTTTGTCCATCCACGGCAATAGTCGTAATACTTTCCTCTTCCAAGAGGTAGCGATTATCAATGACAGGCAAGGAGAGGGTGAGGTTGTTGTAGAAGGGGTCTCCGTAAAGGACGGCCACCCCTTTATCGGTGCCTATCCAGAGCGCGTTGTTTCGGTCTGCCGCGATGCATCGTAGGTTATTATTGGGGAGACCGGCTAAGGGACCGCTCCCAGCAACATAGAGTTGGGACCGGTAGCCGCTGATGTTTTCGGGGTTTCCGTTATCGTTGATGACCCGCAAAAGGCCCCCCGTGTAGAGAACCCACTTATAGCCTCGGCGGTCCTCTATGATTTGCAAGACGCTTCCATCTTGGTAAGGGAGCCGCAGCCATTGCCCCTGAGGCGTGCGAACCCAAAGATTATATTGGCCCCAGAGCTTTCCTGCCCATAAATATCCCTGCTTATCTACGTGAAGAGCTGAGAAGCCCAAATAAGTAGGTTTGCCATTGGTATCTACGTAAAGCCCATCCCACTCAGGCACCTCATAAGGAGAGTAGTAAGTAAGATTTTGCGGGTCGTCTTCGGGGATATAGGCGAGGCCGCGATTAGCGGCCAGCCAGACCCCTTTCCCATCGCTGGCGAGAGCTCGGTGAAGGGAAGAGGGATGGCCTTGTCTATCTCTGACAGGGATAAACTGACCTGAAGAGGCCCCATGCGGATAAAAGGTTAGAGTTTGCCCATAGTCCCGCCCCCAGAAACCTGCACCCCCATGAATAAACCATAATCCTCTATTCGTAGGCAGCACATGCGTAGCTCGCCCATCCATGAGCCGAGCCCGATGAATCGTTTGTAAA
>JAVVHK010000218.1:0-2512 GCA_032249525.1 Bacteroidota bacterium
AAAGTCAAAAATGTCGTTGTGCCATACTTCCAGGTAGGCGCAGCCTGAGCCGGCCCGCTTCCCCCCTTGATTGACGGCTACCAGCTGGTCATGGTGGGGGTGGAGGAAGGGGATGACGCCCTGGCTTTCGCCGTTGGTGCCTTTGATGTAGGCTCCTGTTCCTCGCACCGCCGTCCATGAACCCCCCACGCCCCCCGCCCATTTAGAGATAAAGGCATTCTCCGCAATGCCCCGCAGCATAATAGACTCCAAGGAGTCATCCACTTTGTACACATAGCAGGAAGAGAGCTGGGAACGCGTCGTGCCACTATTGAAGAGCGTCGGCGTAGAAGAGCAGAAAAGCCGCCGACGATATCGGTCATACAGGCGCAGGGTAAGACCTTCTCGGTCTTGCGTCTCCCGAATATGCAGCCCCATCGCTACCCGCATCCAGAAAAACTGCGGCGCCTCTATACGTCGGGGCTTAGGACCCGTCTTATCCACAAGCAGATAACGATCATAAAGCGTCTGAATCCCAAGGTAGGTAAAGTCTTTGTCGTAAGCGGGATCTATTTCGGCAGCCAGCCGCTCTATGTCAAACTCCAAGAGGGCCGGGTCCAGCCTTTCTATGGCCACCCCTCGCTCTAAGTACGGCCGAAAGCCCCGGCGGTGAAACTCCTTCAGCTGCTCTTCGCCATGGCGTAAGATATTCCAGCCTAAGGTTTCTTCATAAATGTAAGTGAGGAGGATTCGCCCGGCAAAGATCGCAAAGTCTGCATCCATTTCCATGAGGGCTTTCGCATTGAGGATGATGGTTTTTTGGAGGGCGGTGCGGTCCATGCCGCTGTAGAGGCTTTTTCGGAGGGCGGCTTCTATCTCGTTGGGGGAGAGATTGAGGTCTAAGCCTTGGATGGCATACTCTAAGCGGGCGCGCAGTTCGGCCCCGTCCCAAAGTGTAATGGACCCATTAGGTTCCCGCACTTCCAGAAGCGTCACCTGAAAAGGCCGCCGAATAGCACTCTCTAAGCGCTCCTGCGCCCGCTCCGCCCGATACAACGCATACGCCCGAGCCACATCCCACTGCTCCTTTAGTAAGAGCCCCTCAATCACTAAGTCCTGAATCGTCTCCAAATCCACAATCGCATGCCCCAGCTGAAAGATGCGCTCCGAAACTTGGCGCGTGAGGGTAGGAACTAAGTCCGGTTTTTTGCCGACGGCGAGAAAGGCTTTTTCCAGGGCTTTTTCTATTTTGTGGGGGAGCCAGGGGACGGTCTGGCCCGTGCGGCGCCGAACCATCGGCGCATAGTTGGGCTTTTCCCCGGGCTGGTGCTCCTGCGCCCGCAAAAGCAAAAAGGCATACGCTACATGATCATACCCCTGCGTAAAAAGCGTCTTAGCCAGAATAGCTATCAGGTCCGCCTCCGTAGGCTTGACAGTGGAGGGAAGTTGCTCTAAATAGTCAATGAGAGGGCGCATCCAGCTTTCTATGAGCTGGCGCAGACGATCGTAGTCGGGGGTTTCTTCCAGACGAGTGGCGAGCCACGCCCGAGCTAAAAGCGTCATGTAAGGGTCGGCCTGGAAGTAATGCGGCACTTCGCCATTCGCCAGCTCACGAGGAAAGGAGGTTAGAAGCCCCCAGGCCGATGCCTTGGGTAGGCTCAGCGGCTGCCGCAGCGCCTGCCGAATGCTCTCCTCCAACCGACTCAAAGAAAGGCTTACACTCATAACCAGAATATTTTTAGAGTTCGTCGTCACTTACAGGCGCGAGGGCTGAGGCTTTTCGGTACTCGGTTACTCGGCCCTCAAAGAAGTTTTGCTCCTTACGAATGTCCATCAGCTCAGCTAGCCAAGGAAGCGTATTTTGGGCCCCCGGGAAAAGCGGCTCCAACCCCACACTCTGCAAACGCCGATTAGAGATGTAACGAATGTACTCTATAAACTCCTCGGGTTTGAGGCCAATAGCCGGCAGAGGCAAACAATCCCGAATGAAGTCTATCTCCAGCTGTACCCCTTCAGCCATCGTTTGCCGCAGCTCTTCCTGAAATTCAGGCGTCCAAATATCGGGATTTTCCTGCACCAGCTCTAAGAGAAGCCGCCGGAAAAGCTCAATATGATTGCTCTCATCCCGCAAAGTATAGCGAAACATCTGACCAATACCGGGGAATTTCCCTTGCCGATACAAGCTCAGCACCATCCCAAAAAGCCCGTAAAACTGCGTCCCTTCCATCACCAGCCCGAAAGTGAAGATATTTTTCGCCAGAAGCTGTTTGTTTTCAGTCTTAGTGAGGTCTAAGTCCCGACGCAAGGCATGCGAAATGCGAGTTACAAAGGCATTTTTGGCTTTGATGGAGGGAATATCTACAAACATCGCTTCGCACTCATAGGGGTCAATACCCAGAGAAGAAATCATGTAGAGCAGGGAGTCGGCATGGACATTTTCTTCGTGGGCATGACGGCCTAAGACCAGCTTGAGCTCGCTGGCGGTTACCAGCTCGCGCACCACATGAATAATATTATCTCCGACAATCCCTTC
>JAVVHK010000219.1:0-2502 GCA_032249525.1 Bacteroidota bacterium
CCTATGGTGGAGCCATTGCCAAAAAGACCGCCCCAGCCTGCGACATAGACATAACCGCATCGGTCCGCTGCAAAGGCACTAATCGTGATATTAGGAGTGGTTCGGCCGGGGCTGCCCCAGGGGCTGAGAGCGGATACTTGGGACAGGTTCGGGGGCATAGAAAAGATAAACTGCTTGCCACCTGTAAAGCCGTAGGCGCCCGGCGTGGGAGAGAGTGTACCCTCTGTATGGCCCGCTCCCCACAGGTTGCCCCGCCGGTCTATATCAATCATGAAGACCTGATCATAAGCAGAAGTGCCCCAGTAGGTGCCTATTATAAGAGTATCCAAATCTGGGCCGAGCACGGCTATCCAACCATCTGCCCGCCCACCTTGATAACTTGTTTGATAACCGCCCTGCGTCGTGGGAAAATCCGTACTATTCGTCCCCCCACAAACATAAATATACCCATTTTGACCGACCTTGATGGAATATCCGGCATCAGCACCGCTTCCACCTAAGTAAGTACTGGCATAGAGCTGAGAAAGATTCAGCGAGAGTTTGCAGATAACGGCATCCATGCCCCCTCGACGCTGAGACTGAAAGGCATTAGGCGTGGTAGGAAAATTCGCCGACCGAGAAGAAGAAATAATATAACAAGCGGTATCTGCCAGAATGATCTCCCCTCGGCCATCATCCGCATAAAAGTAGTAAAGGGGATAGGCTTGGCTATTCAGGCCATCTTCGCCTGAGCCGCCTAAATACGTGCTACCCAATAAGGTAGAGCCATCGCTGCTAATGCAGGCGATGACAATATCTATGTCTCCACCCGAGGCGGGCTGGTAAGCCGTGGGCGTAACAGGGAAGTTAGTCGAGCGGGTAGCGCCTAAAATATACAGGTTTCCGGAGGGGTCTGTAACGAGGCTGTGGGGCTGCTCGTTGTTGGAGCCGCCGAGGTAGGTGGCCCATAACCGGAGAGTACCCGTAGGATTGGTCTTCCACAGAGCCATGTCCGTGCTCCAAAAGATAGGCTGGCTACTCGGATAGGAGACGCCCCCACCAAACGACCCCTGCACAACCCCAGGAGTAACAGGGAAATACACACCCCCCGGATTCCATTGCCATAACCCATCATTGACATTGCCACCGGCGAAAGCGTTACCCTGTAGGTCATAAGTAGCGGTAAAGCCCCAGTTGTCGGAATAGGAACCGGAATAGGTGGAGAACACCACTATGGGGTCTATGACCAGCTTTTTGTCGGGAGGGGCGGCGACTCGGTAGGTGATATAGTTATCTTTCCACTGGTAATGGGCGGGTAGGGGTTGGCGGTTTTCTTGGATGTAGACAAGGGGTATTTGCTCGGTGAAGTCTCCAATAGCGGTATGCAAGGTGAGTTGCGAAGGGGCCACGGAGAGGCTGATTCCCTGATATTCCAGGCGAATGCGTTCCACAGCTTGGGGAGAGGCGATTTCCCAGTCCCATTTGAGGCCTTGGGGTGTGAGGCGAAGAATGAGGTCTACCCCCTCATAAATGCCCCTGTAACGCACAGCCCGGAAACCGCGGGCATTCGTGGCGCGCCAAGGCCCCAGAAAAAAGTTATACCGAGTCGTTTCTGGCTCCATGCCTACGGGCTCCACGGCGTTTCCACCTACCCAGCGAATCCGTACAAAGTGGGCCTTGACGGGCCAGGGCTCCTCAGACCAGCGCATAAAGTGCGCCTTCTCTAAGGCCTGACCATCCACAAATAAAATCGCCAGCCCCTCAGGCGTAAGATAAATATGGTGCGGCCCCCACCGGGCCTCAAACCGCGCCTCCGCATAAATCTGGCCCTTATTTTCTACAAAAGTCCCATGATATCGGGCCCAGCCCACTGCCGCCAGTCCTATTATCCACCACCATCGCATAAGACAAAAATACCAAAATACACCGACCCCCCTGCTAAGTTCGGATCGAATCTCGTATAATTGCCCAAAATGCGGTTATTGATAAGTGGGAGCCACACCAATCCCTTGGTTTTCTTTGACCTTTCAGCGAGCTTTCTCCGCATAACGGGGGTGAGCACCATGCCAGACGCTTCTGTGTTTTACGAAGAACTGGCTCAATGGCTAAGCGCCCATGCATCCCATATTCAGCCCGGGACGGAGTTAGTGCTCTCCCTGCAGTTTCTCAACTCTGCCTCTATTCGGGCTCTTTATGTTTTTCTGCGAACGATAAAGGAAAGGCAGTTTCCTTTGCGCATTGTCATTATTCATCAGGGGCGGAGTGATAATGGGGATGTAGTGGAGTTTTTGGTGGAGGCGTGTCGGCTTTTAGGGCTGGATTGCGAGGTGCGGGAGGAACCCTGAGTGCTTATGGGGAGGAAGAGAGACGAGCCTTTTCTTCCTTTATGTACTGCCAGAGGGTGTCTAAGTCGGGGGCGGGTGGGCGACAGGCATTGCCTACGCAAAGGCACCACTTGCCTTCAGGATAATAGGCATAACCGGCTGTGGCTGGAATGCGGGTTTCCGGGGAGCGTACATAGCC